>NZ_MJGM01000001.1:474980-736210 GCF_001864905.1 Curtobacterium sp. MCBA15_007 | reverse complement strand
TCTCAAGGACCAGACGCACTTGCTCTTCGGCTCGAGTTCGAGCTTCAGCCACAAGGCTTGTGTTCTTGGCTTGCCACCGGTTGTTCGTCGGACCCGGAGGTCCAGTGGCTCATCCCGAGGGGAGAGAACCGGTGGGCTTGTCATCCTAGGCGTCGAAGCGATCCGGCGCAAGGCCCGATCTGAACTTCAGTGGAGGATGGTCCCGCTTGAGGGCCGACGTGCTCTGGGCTTTCGCTCCAGCCGCTCCGCCGCACCTTTGGGGTGACGAGTAAGAACTATACGCAGCCCTGAGCGGGTGCGCCAAGCCAGCTCCCATCCCGGGCGTGTCGCGTTGTGCAACACACGTCGCCCGGACGCAGTGATGCCCGGTTCCGCAGGGGAACCGGGCATCACGAGAGGTCGAGCGATCGGGGTCAGCCGAGCGTCACACCGGCGAGGGTCTTCTTGCCGCGACGGAGCACGAGGACTCCCCCGGGCAGGGCGAGGTCGGACAACGGGGCGGCCGCGTCCTCGGCTCGGACGTTGTTCACGTAGACACCGCCCTGGTCGATCGCGCGTCGGGCCTCGCCGAGGGACTTCACGAGTTCCGTCTCCACGAGTGCCCGTGCGACGTCCGCCCCGGGGTCGAGCGTGACCGACCCCGGCAGCGCGGCGATCGCCGACCGCAGGGTCTCGGGGTCGAGCGCACCGAGGTCGCCGTTGCCGAACAGCGCGGCCGCGGCGTCGATCGCCGCCTGGGTCGCCATCACGCCGTGCACGATCGAGGTGACCTCGAACGCCAGGGTCCGCTGGGCTTCTCGTCGGAAGGGCTCGTCGGCGACGGCCTGCTCGAGTCGTTCGATCTCGGCGCGCGTCAGGAACGTGAACTGCCGCAACCGGGCGATCACGTCCGCGTCCGTCGTGTTGAGCCAGAACTGGTACATCGCGTACGGCGAGGTCATCTCGGCGTCGAGCCAGATCGCGTTGCCCTCGCTCTTGCCGAACTTCGTGCCGTCGGAGTTCGTGATGAGCGGGGTGCCGAGGGCGTGCACCGTGGCGCCTTCGGCGCGACGGACGAGTTCGGTGCCGGAGGTCAGGTTGCCCCACTGGTCCGAACCGCCGGTCTGCAGCGTGCACCCGTACTGGCGCCAGAGTTCGCGGTAGTCGAGTCCCTGCAGGATCTGGTAGCTGAACTCGGTGTAGCTGATCCCCGCATCGGAGTTCAGCCGCGCGGCGACGGCGTCCTTCTTCAGCATCGAGTTGACGCGGAAGTACTTGCCGACGTCGCGCAGGAAGTCGATCGCGGACATCGGGGCTGTCCAGTCGAGGTTGTTCACCAGTCGGACGCCGTTGTCGCCGTCCGGGCTGAGGAACCGCGACACCTGGGTCTGCAGTCGGGAGACCCACTCGGCCACGGTCTCCGGGGTGTTCAGCGTGCGCTCGGCCGTCGGACGCGGATCGCCGATGAGACCGGTCGACCCGCCCACCAACGCGAGCGGCTTGTGCCCGGCGAGCTGCAGCCGGCGCATGGTCAGGAGCTGCAGGAGGTTGCCGCAGTGCAGCGACGGGGCCGTCGGGTCGAAGCCGCAGTAGTACGTGATCGGCTCACCGTCGAGCGCCTCTTGCAGCGCGGCCTCGTCGGTCGAGACCTGCACCAGACCGCGCCACTGCAGTTCGTCCCACACCGAGTCGAAGGCGGGGTCGTTCTGCTGGCGCGTCAGGACGTCTTGAGCGGTATCACTGGACACCCCGCCATCGTAGCGGCGACGGACGACCGGCAGGCGCGGCAGCCGGGAGGCCCGTGGCCGGGTTCACGGGTCGAGGGCACCCTTGTGCCGTCGGTACGTCGAGACCGTGGGGTCACCCGTCAGCCAGAAGCGCCAGGGGTACCGCACCCCGCCGGCGATGCCGCCGACGCCGGTGCGCGGGCCGCGGGAGATCCGCGGAACCGCAGCGCTCGCGGGCGGACCGGCCAGGGTCTCGGACAGGAGCTCGTCGATCACCTGGGCCGGTCCGGCGGAGGCGAGCCGGGCCTCCAGGCCGGGTGCCAGGGTGAGCACGAACGGGCCGGGCCCGTCGAGGAGCGACGTGCCCTCGTCCTGCCCGAGGATCGATCCGAGCGCACCACCGAGGTTGCCGGGCCCACGTGCCAAGGCGACGTCCGCGACCTTCGACCCGCGACGCGCTCGCGCGACGTCCAGGCCCTCGACGACCTGCGCACCGCGCAGCAGGGAGCCCGACGAGGTGCCGGTCGGCCCGCTCACGACGTTGACGCAGGTGTGGATGCCGTACGAGCGGTAGGCGTACAGCGTGCCGGGCGGGCCGAAGAGGTGGCGGTTGCGCTCCGTCATCCCCCGGTGTCCGTGTGAGCCGGGGTCGGTGGGGCCGGAGTAGGCCTCGACCTCGGTGATGCGGAGCGTCACGCCGCGCCCCGCGATCGTCGCACCGAGCAGGGCCGGCGCGATGATCGGGGCGGGCTCGGCGAGCAGCGCGGCGATCCCCGGGGTCATCGCGAGAAGGGTGCGCCCTCGGCCAGGTCGCGGACGCGGCGGGTGACGGACGCGAGCTGCTCGGCGACCCGGTCGGGTGCGGTGCCGCCGACGCCGGAGCGCGATGCGACGCTGCCCTCGATGGTCAGGACGGAACGGACGTCGGGCGTGAGGTGCTCGGACACCGACCGGTACTCGTCGTCGGTCGGCTCGTCGAGCTCGATGCCGCGCTCCTCGCAGTACCGGACGAGCGCGCCGGAGACCTCGTGCGCATCCCGGAACGGGACGCCCTGACGGACCAGCCACTCGGCGACGTCCGTCGCGAGCGAGAAGCCCTGCGGCGCGAGCTCGGCCATCCGGTCGGTGTCGAAGGTCAGGGTCGCGATCATGCCGGTGAACGCGGGCAACAGGACCTCGAGCGTGGCGACGGAGTCGAAGACCGGCTCCTTGTCCTCCTGCAGGTCGCGGTTGTACGCCAGCGGCAGTCCCTTGAGGGTCGCGAGGAGCCCGGTCAGGTTGCCGATCAGGCGCCCCGACTTGCCCCGGGCGAGCTCGGCGATGTCCGGGTTCTTCTTCTGCGGCATGATGCTCGACCCGGTCGAGAACGCGTCGTGGAGCCGGACGAAGCCGAACTCCTTCGTGTTCCAGAGGATGACCTCTTCCGACAGACGCGAGACGTCGATGCCGATCTGCGCGAGGACGAACGCGAACTCGGCGACGACGTCGCGGGCTGCCGTGGCGTCGATCGAGTTGTCCGCCGGACGGTCGAAGCCGAGCTCCGCGGCGATCGCGGCGGGATCGAGGCCGAGGGAACTGCCCGCCAGCGCACCCGCACCGTACGGGCTGACGCTCGCGCGGCCGGCCCAGTCGCGGAGGCGCTCGAGGTCGCGGACGAGCGGCCAGGCGTGCGCGAGCAGGTGGTGGGCCAGGAGCACGGGCTGGGCGTGCTGCAGGTGCGTGCGCCCCGGCATGATCGCGGCCGGGTGCTCGGTGGCCTGCTGGGTGATCGCGTCGACGAGGTCGATCACGAGCCGCCCGATGCGCCGTCCGTGGTCGAGCATGTGCATCCGGCCGAGGGTGGCGATCTGGTCGTTGCGGCTGCGACCCGCGCGGAGCTTGCCGCCGAGCTCGGGACCGAGGTCGGCGATGAGCAGGCGTTCGAGGGCGCCGTGGACGTCCTCGTCGGAGTCGTCGGGCTGCAGCGTGCCGTCGGCGTGCGCCGCTTCGAGCCGGTCGAGGCCGGCGAGCATGCGCTCCAGCTCGTCGGCGGTCAGGTAGCCCGCGGTGTGCAGCGCTCGGGCGTGGGCACGGGACCCCGCGATGTCGTAGGGCGCGAGCTGCCAGTCGAAGTGCGTCGACTTGGAGAGCGCAGCGAGGGCCGCACTCGGGCCGTCGGCGAAGCGGCCGCCCCAGAGGGCACCGGTGTTGGTGGCGTCGGTCTTCTCGTCGGTCATGTCGTCCTGCGTCGTTTCGTCGGTGCTCGGGCGCGCCGGGGGCGGGGCCGCGGGCTGGTGGTCGGTCCGGTGCGGCTGTCGGTCAGTTCGCCGCATCGCGGCGGGCGGAGATCTTGCTGGGCAGTGACCAGAGTTCGATGAACCCCCTGGACACGGACTGGTCGAACGCATCGCCGGATTCGTACGTCGCCAGGTCGAAGTCGTAGAGGCTCTGCTCGGACCGACGACCCGTCACCGTGGCGCGTCCGCCCTGCAGCCGCAACCGGACGTCGCCGGAGACGTGCTGCTGGGTGTGCTCGACGAAGGCATCGAGGCTGCGCTTGAGTCCGCCGAACCACAGGCCGTCGTAGACCAGGTCGGCCCACTCGGCCTCGACACCGCGCTTGAACCGCGCGACGTCACGCTCGAGCGTCAGGCTCTCGAGTTCCTCGTGCGCGGCGATGAGGGCGACCGCGGCCGGTGCCTCGTAGACCTCGCGCGACTTGATCCCGACCACGCGGTCCTCGACGACGTCGATGCGTCCGACCCCGTGCTTGCCGGCGACGGCGTTGAGCTCCTGCACCATCCGGAGCACGCTGAACCGCTGCCCGTCGAGGGCGACCGGCACCCCGCGGTCGAAGGTGATCGTGACCTCGTCGGCCGGCTGCGGGAGGGCCGGGTCCTGCGTGGTCGCGTAGAGGTCCTCGGTCGGGCCGTTCCACGGGTCCTCGAGGAGACCCGTCTCGACGGCACGACCCCACACGTTCTGGTCGACCGACCACGGCTGCCGCTCGGGCTGCTGGACCGGCAGCCCGTGCTCCTGCGCGTACTGGAGGGCACGGTCGCGGGTGAGGGCGAGGTCCCGCACCGGGGCGATGGTCCGCAGGTCCGGCGCGATCGCCGCGACGGCGGCCTCGAAGCGCACCTGGTCGTTGCCCTTGCCCGTGCAGCCGTGCGCGACGCTGTCCGCACCGAGCTGCTTCGCCGTCAGGGCGAGGTGCTTCGCGATGAGCGGTCGACTCAGGGCCGAGACGAGCGGGTACCGCTTCTGGTACAGCGCGTTGGCTCGGAGCGCCGGCACGATGTACTCGTCCGCGAACTCGTCCTTGGCGTCGACCACGAGCGCCTCGACCGCGCCGCAGTCGAGTGCGCGCTGCCGGATCGCCTCGAGGTCGTCGCCGCCCTGGCCGACGTCGACCACGAGTGCCACCACGTCCTTGCCGGTGCCGTCGCGCAACCGGCCGATCCCGACGGAGGTGTCGAGACCGCCCGAGTACGCGAGGACGACGCGGTCAGCCACTGGTGATCACCCGGTCGGTCAGTCGTTGGCGAGCAGCCAGGCCAGCAGCGCCTTCTGGGCGTGCAGACGGTTCTCCGCCTCGTCCCAGATGATGCTGCGCGGACCGTCGATGACGTCGGCGGTCACCTCGAACCCACGGTCTGCCGGCAGGCAGTGCATGAAGACGGCGTCGGCGGCGGCGTGCGCCAAGAGCGCGTCGTCGACGCGGTACCCCGCGAAGGTGTCGAGGCGCGACTGCTTCTCGGACTCCTTGCCCATCGAGACCCAGGTGTCGGTGACGACGACGTCGGCACCGGCCACAGCGGCCACCGGATCGGTCACGACGAGGACGGAGCCACCCGTCACGGCAGCGCGGTCCTCGGCGTCGGAGACGACCTGCGCCGACGGGAAGAACTCGGCCGGGGCGGCGACGCGGACGTGCATGCCCGCGGTCGCACCGGCGAGCAGGTACGACTGCGCCATGTTGCTCGCGCCGTCACCGATGAACGCCACGGTCTGCCCGGCCAGTGTGCCGCGGTGCTCACGGATGGTGAGCAGGTCGGCGAGGAGCTGGCAGGGGTGGAAGTCGTCGGACAGCGCGTTGACGACGGGGACCGTCGTGCCGGCGGCCATCTCCTCGAGCCCGGCCTGGCCGTAGGTGCGCCAGACGATCGCCGACACCATGCGCTCGAGCACGCGAGCGGTGTCCGACGGGGTCTCCTTGCCGCCGAGCTGGCTGTTCGCCGTCGAGATGATCAGCGGGCTGCCGCCGAGGTCCGAGATGCCGACGTGGAACGACACCCGGGTGCGGGTCGACGACTTGTCGAAGATCACCGCGACGCTCTGCGGACCGGCGAGCGGCTTCTCCGCCCAGCGGTCGGCCTTCATGCGGTCGGCGATGTCGAGGATCGCGGACTGCTCGGACTGGCTCAGGTCGTCGTCGCGGAGGAAGTGGCGGGTCATGCGGTGGGCTCCTGCGCTGCGGCGACGGCCGCGAGGCTCTGGGCGAGGATCGACAGGAACTCGTCGACCTCGGCGTCGGACACGATGAGCGGCGGCGCGATGCGCAGGCTCGACTCGTTGGGGGCGTTGATGATGAGGCCGCGTTCGAGGGCGGCTGCGTTGACGAGCGGGCCGACCGGGCCGGCGAGACCGACGCCGATGAGCAGGCCGGTGCCGCGGACCTCTTCGACCAGCGGGGAGCCGATGGCACGGATACCGTCACGGATGCGCTCACCCTTGACCACCGCGCTGGCGACGAGGTCGGCGCGCTCGATCTCCTCGAGCACGGCGTTCGCCACACGGGTGCCGAGCGGGTTGCCGCCGAAGGTCGAACCGTGCTGCCCGGCCGAGAACAGGTCGGACGCCCAGCCGAAGGTCACGAGGGCGCCGATCGGGAAGCCGCCCGCGATGCCCTTCGCGATCGTGATGGCGTCGGGCGTCACCCCGTGCCCCTGGAACGCGAACCAGTTGCCGGTCCGGCCGACACCCGTCTGGATCTCGTCGAGGATCAGCAGCGCACCGTGCTCCTCGGTCAGCCGGCGGGCGGCCAGCAGGAACCCCTCGGGGAGGTCGACCACGCCGGCCTCGCCCTTGATGGGCTCGAGGATCAGAGCGGCCACGGTGTCGTCGATCGACGCTTCGAGCGCGTCGATCGAGGTGTCGATGTGCTCGACGCCCGGGATCATCGGCAGGAAGTCCTGCTGCAGTGCGGGCTTGCCGGTGAGCGCGAGGGCGCCCATCGTCCGCCCGTGGAAGCCCTGCTTGAGCGCGAGGATCCGCGTCTTCGTGCCGTCGGCGCCCCTGTTGAGGCGGGCGAGCTTGAACGCGGCCTCGTTCGCCTCGGCGCCGGAGTTGCCGAAGTAGACACGGCCCGCTTCGCCCGCGCCGGTGATGCGCTTGAGGCGCTCGGCGAGTTCGAGCTGGGGCGGGGTGGCGAAGTAGTTCGACACGTGCACGAGCTTCGCCGCCTGGTCGGCGATCGCCGCGACGAACGCGGGGTGCGCGTGGCCGAGCGAGTTCACAGCGATCCCCGCGAGGAAGTCGAGGTACTCGTTGCCCTCCACGTCCCACACACGGCAGCCCTGTCCGCGCTCGAGCATGATCTTCGGAGGGGTCAGGGATCGCATGAGCGACGCCCCGAACCGGTCGTTCCAGGTCTCGGTCTGCGTCTCGGTGCTCACTGCTGGTGTCCCTTCTCGTCCGTACCCGCCACGTGCTGGCCGGTACTGCTGTCGATCGACGGCGACGCCACGCGTCGGCCGATCTCGGCGTGGGTCATCTGGTTCTCGGTTCGTCGGCTCGGGTCCGGGATCACCTCGGTGCCCGCACCCCGCAGGGTGAAGACCTCGAGCAGGATCGAGTGCGGGATCCGGCCGTCGATGATGGTCGCGCCGCCGACCCCGCCGACCACGGCATCGAGGCACGCGGTCATCTTCGGGATCATCCCCGACTCGAGGCTCGGCAGGAGTTCGCGGAGTTCCTCGACCGCGATGAGGTCGACGATCGAGTCACGGTCCGGCCAGTTGCGGTAGAGCCCCGGGACGTCGGTGAGCATCATGAGCTTCGACGCCCGGAGTGCGATGGCCAGGGCACCGGCCGCAGCGTCCGCGTTCACGTTGAGCGCCTGGTCGGGGTGCGCGTCGTCGATCGCGATGCTCGAGACCACCGGGATCCGACCGGCCTCGATCGCGGCGAGCACACCGGACGGGTCGACGTGGGTGATGTCCCCGACGTGGCCGAGGTCGTACTCCTGCCCGTCGACGACGACGCCCTTCTTCTCGCCGGTGAACAGCGAGCCGCCGTCGCCGAACACGCCGACGGCCAGGCCCTCGCCGTGTTCGTTCATCAAGTCGACGATCTCGCGGTTCACCTCGCCGGCCAGGACGTCCCGGACGACCGTGATCGCCTCGGTCGTCGTGACGCGGTAGCCGCCGCGGAACTCGGACTCGATGCCCTGTTCCTTGAGGGCGGCCGAGATCTGCGGACCCCCACCGTGCACGACGACGGGGTGCAGGCCGGCGTAGCGCAGGTAGACCATGTCCTCGGCGAAGGCGCGCTTCAGGTCCTCGTTCACCATGGCGTTGCCGCCGAACTTGACCACGACGACCTTGCCCGAGAAACGCTTGAGCCAGGGCAGCGACTCGATGAGCGTCGCGGCCTTGACCGCGGCGAACTCGTGTTCTTCTTCCTTCGTGAGGGGCGTGCCGGCCCCGTTCGTGTCGGCCGCCATCAGCTGGAGTACGCGCTGTTCTCGTGCACGTAGTCGTGCGTGAGGTCGTTGGTCAGGATCGTGGCCGAGTGCGTGCCGACACCGAGGTCGATGCGCACGTGGGTGTCACGCGGGGTCAGGTCGACGGAGTCGCTCGGCTCGTCGGGTGCGCCCGCGTGGCAGACCCGGACACCGTTCATGCTGACGTCCACCGCGTACGGGTCGAACTCGGCGTCGGTGGTGCCGATCGCTGCGAGCACCCGTCCCCAGTTCGGGTCGTTGCCGAAGACGGCCGCCTTGAACAGGTTGTTCCGGGCGACGCTCCGACCGACGGTCACGGCGTCGTCCTCGGTCACGGCGTGCACGACCTCGATCGTGATGTCGTGGCTCGCGCCCTCGGCGTCCTGCTGCAGCTGCCGGGCCAGGTCGGCACAGACCGCGGTCAGGGCTTCCTGGAAGTCACCGACCTCGGGCGTCACGCCGCTCGCACCCGACGACAGCAGGACGACGGTGTCGTTGGTGGACATGCAGCCGTCGGAGTCGACCCGGTCGAACGTGATGCGGGTGGCCGCCCGGAGCGCCTGGTCGAGCTGGTCCGGCGTCTGCACGGCGTCGGTCGTGATGACGACGAGCATCGTCGCGAGCCCGGGTGCGAGCATGCCGGCGCCCTTGGCCATGCCGCCGACGGTCCAGCCGTCCTCGGTCACGACGGACTGCTTGGCCTTCGTGTCGGTCGTCATGATGGCGGTCGCGGCGTCCGGACCGCCGTCGTCGCTGAGTGCCGCGCTCGCCAGGTCGACGCCACGGAGCACGTTGTCGCGGAAGGACTGGTCGCCGACGCCGATGAGCCCGGTGGAGCAGACGACGACGTCGCCGGCCCCGATCCCGAGGGCGTCGCCCACGGCCTCGGCCGTCAGGTGCGTGGTCTGGAAGCCGAACGGTCCGGTGAAGCAGTTCGCGCCGCCGGAGTTCAGGACGACGGCCCGGGCCACGCCGTCCCCGACGACCTGGCGGGACCAGATCACCGGGTGTGCCTGGGCGCGGTTGCTGGTGAACACGGCGGCCACGGCCGCGTCGGGGCCGTCGTTGACGACGAGTGCCACGTCCGGCTTGCCGCTGGTCTTCAGGCCTGCGGTCACGCCGGCGGCGCGGAAACCCGCTGCCGCGGTGACGCCCTGGAGGCCCGGCTCGGTCTGGGTGGTCGTGCCTGCGTCGGTCACGGTGCGACTCCGTCCACGCTGAGGCCCGTGGTCTCGGGGAGACCGAGGGCGATGTTCGCCGACTGGACGGCGGCGCCCGCCGTGCCCTTGGCGAGGTTGTCGAGGGCGGTCACCGCGACGACGCGGCCGGCGGCCTCGTCGACGGCGATGCCGACGAGCGCGGTGTTCGCGCCGATCGTGTCGGCCACCCGGGGGAACTCGCCCTCGGGCAGCAGGTGCACGAAGGGTTCGTCGGCGTACGCCTGCTCCCACGCGAGCCGGACGTCACGCGCGCTGACGCCGGGCGAGAGCTTCGCGGTCGTGGTCGCCAGGATCCCCCGCGACATCGGCACCAGGACCGGCGTGAACGAGATCGTCACGTCGGAAGCGCCCGCGACCTGCAGGTTCTGCTGGATCTCGGGGACGTGCCGGTGCGTCCCCCCGACGGCGTAGGCACTGGCGGACCCCATGATCTCGGAGGCCAGGTAGGTGGTGCTGAGCTTCTTGCCGGCACCACTCGGCCCGACGCTGAGCACCGCGACGAGGTCGTCGGACTCGACGAGGCCAGCCTGGATGCCCGGCTGGATGCCGAGCGTCACCGCGGTGACGTTGCAGCCGGGGACCGCGATGCGCTTCGTGCCCACCAGGGCGGAACGCTGCTTGCCCTGGGAGGCGATGTCGTCGACCTCGCGCCACTCGTCGGCCGAACCCGGAGTGGGAGCCGCGAGCAGGAGTTCGGGGAGACCGTACGTCCACGCGCCGAAGTAGTCGCCGCCGTAGAACCGCTCCCACGCAGCCGGGTCCGTCAGACGGTGGTCCGCGCCGCAGTCGATGACAAGAGCGTCGTCGCCGAGCTCCGCGGTGATCGCACCCGACTGTCCGTGCGGCAGCGCCAGGAAGACCACGTCGTGCCCGCGCAGCGTCTCGGCCGTCGTCTCCGCCAGGGTCAGGTGCGACAGCGAACGGAGGTGCGGCTGGGTCGCGATCAGGGGCTGTCCGGCGTTCGAGAACGCGGTCACCGTCCTGACCTCGAACTCGGGGTGGGCGGAGAGCACACGCAGGAGCTCACCACCCGCGTAGCCGGAGGCTCCCGCCACGGCGACGGATACGGACATGGGATTCCACCTTTGGTCGGACTGGTCGTCGAGAGAGTCGGAGGCGGCGACCCCGGGCGGTGCTGATCCCGTGTGGGTCAGTCGCGCAGGGTCGCCCCGAATCGCTCGCCGGCACGTCGGACAGCGCCGTCACGGGCCTCGGTGGCCTCGGCAGCGGTCAGCGTGCGGTCCGTGGCACGGAAGCGCAGGGCGAACGTCAGGGACTTCTGTCCCTCGTCCACGCCGGAGCCCCGGTAGTCATCCACGAGCCGAGCATACTCCAACAGGTCTCCGGCGCCAGAGCGCACCGCGTCCAGCACCTCGCCGGCCGGTACCCCGGCGTCGACCACCAGGGAGAGGTCCTGCGTGGCTGCCGGGTAGGAGACGATCGGCGCGACCGCGACGAGTTCCGGGGCTGCGGCGACGAGCGCGTCGAGGTCGAGCTCGACGACCGCCACCACGCGGGGCAGGACGGCGGCCTCGGCCAGTCCGGGCAGGAGTTCCCCGGCGACGCCGACGACCGTGCCGTCGACGAGCAGGGACGCGGCGCGACCCGGGTGCAGCGACGGGTGGGTGGCCTGCGCGACGGCCAGTTCCACACCGACGGCCCACGCGACCTGGCGGGCCGTGTCGATGGCGTCGGCGATGCCGAACGGTTCCGCGGTGGCGCCGGGCTGCTTGACGACCCGGTGGCCGGTGAGCAGGGCAGCGACGTGGAAGGGCTGGGCCGGCAGCGAGGCGTCCAGTGCTTCGAGCGTCGCACGGTCGGGCCGCGCCGCGCCCGCCGGGACCTCGTCGGTGCCGAGCGTCACGCCCGTCACCGGCAAGAACACCCGGGACGTCTCGTACAGGGCGACGTCGACGAGCCCGCGCGAGACGTTGCGGCGGGCGGCGTCGACCAGGGCCGGGACGCCGCTGCGGCGCAGCAGGTTCTGCTCGCTGTCCAGGGCGTTGGCGAGCACGACGCTCGGTCCGCCCTGCGGGTCGATCCCCGGGTAGGCGTCCTGCGTGGCGGCCGACACGAACGGGGCCGTGACGACCTCGGTCAGGCCCGCCGCGGCCAGCGCCGAGGCCACCCGACGACGTGCCTGCTGGTGCCGGGTCAGCCCCCGGCCGGGCGGGGCGACGGGCAGGACGCTCGGGATGCGGTCGTAGCCGACGATGCGTGCGACCTCTTCGACCAGCGTGGTGTCGTCGGTCAGGTCAGGGCGCCAGGTGGGCGGGGTGACCGCGAGCTGCTCGCCGTCGGACTCGACCGTGGCGCCGATCGCACGGAGCGTCTCGATGACCTCGGCGTCGGTGTAGTCGACGCCGACGAGCTCGGCCGGGCGGGAGACCCGCATCGTGACGGTCGGCCGCGGGTCGCTGTCGACGAGCGTGGACCCGAGGGGGTCGGCGGTGCCGCCGGCGAGCTCGACGAGGAGCTCGACGGCGCGGTTCGCCGCGGCCTCGGCCACCAGCGGGTCGGCCCCGCGCTCGAAGCGACGGGATGCCTCACTGGGCAGCTTGTGCCGACGAGCGGTGCGGGCGATCGAGACCTGGTCGAACCCGGCGGCCTCGATCAGGATGTCCGTCGTGCTCGCCGAGATCTCGGTGCGGGCCCCGCCCATGACGCCGGCGAGCCCGACGGGACCGTCGTCGTCGGTGATCACGAGGTCTTCGGGGTCGAGCTCCCGGACGGTGCCGTCGAGGGTCTCGAGCGTCTCACCGGCGTTCGCCCGGCGGACGCCGAGGCCCCCCGCGATCGCTTGCAGGTCGTAGCCGTGCAGCGGCTGGCCGAGCTCGAACATGACGTAGTTCGTGATGTCGACGGGCAGGGAGATCGAACGCACCCCGGCCAGCGACAGACGCGACACCATCCAGGAGGGTGTCTTCACTGCCGGGTCGATCCCGCGCACGACGCGCGTGACGAACGTGGAGGCGCCGACCCGACCCCGGACCGGAGCCTGGTCGTCGATCGTGACCCGGAAGCCCTCGGCCGCACGCGGCGCGATGCGCTCGACGGGGTCGTGGAAGCTGGCTCCGGTGGCGTGCGCGTACTCACGAGCGACCCCGCGCATGCTCAGCACGTACCCGCGGTCGGGCGTGACGTTGATCTCGACCGCGGCGTCGTCGAGGCCGAGGAGCGCGATCGCGTCGGCACCGACGGCGGGCTCCATGCCGAGGTCGGCGAAGCGCAGGATGCCGTCGTGCTCGTCGCCGAGCCCGAGCTCGCGCGCCGAGGCGATCATGCCGTCGGACACGTGTCCGTAGGTCTTGCGGGCGGCGATCGGGAACGGCCCGGGCAGGACCGCACCGGGCAGCGTGACGACGACGAGGTCGCCGACGTCGAAGTTGTGCGCGCCGCAGACGATGCCGCGGGGCTCGGCTTCGCCGACGTCCACCTGGCACCAGTTGATCGTCTTGCCGTTCTTCTGCGGCTCGGGGACGCGCTCGAGCACCCGACCGACCACGACGGGGCCGGTCAGGTCGAAGGTGTGGACGTCTTCTTCCTCGAAGCCGACCGACACGAGCGCCGCGTGGACGTGCTCGAGGGTGACGTCGTCGGGGAGGTCGACGGACTCACCGAGCCAACGGAGTGGGACGCGCATCAGACCACCGTTCCGAACTGCTGCGAGAAGCGGATGTCGCCCTCGAGGAAGTCACGCATGTCGTTCAGGCCGTTGCGGAACTGCAGCGTCCGCTCGATGCCCATGCCGAACGCGAAGCCCTGGTACTCGTCCGGGTCGATCCCGGCGGCACGCAGGACGTTGGGGTTGACCATGCCGCAGCCACCCCACTCGACCCACCGTGCGCCACCCTTGGCGTTCGGCTGCCAGACGTCCATCTCGGCACTGGGCTCGGTGAACGGGAAGTAGTTCGGGCGGAGGCGGATCTGCGCCTCGGCGCCGAACATCTGCCGGGCGAAGTGCTCGAGCGTGCCGCGCAGGTGCGCCATCGTCAGGCCCTTGTCGATCGCGATGCCCTCGACCTGGGTGAAGACCGGCAGGTGCGTGGCGTCGAGCTCGTCGGCACGGTAGACGCGTCCGGGCGCGATGACGTACAGCGGGAGGTCACGCGACAGCAGCGACCGCACCTGCACCGGTGAGGTGTGGGTCCGCATGACCAGGTGCCGGTCGACGGGCTCGACGAAGATCGTGTCCGCCATGGCCCGGGCGGGGTGGTCCTGGTCGAAGTTCAGCGCGTCGAAGTTGAACCACTCGTGCTCGAGCTCCGGGCCTTCTGCGACTTCCCACCCCATGCCGACGAAGATGTCGGCGACGGCTTCGTTCAGCAGCGAGAGCGGGTGGCGGGAGCCGGTGGCGCGGTGGGTCGGCAACGCGGTGACGTCGACGCGTTCGGCTTCGAGCCGTGCGCGTTCCTCGGCCACCGCGAGGACGGATTCCTGCTCGGCGATCGCCGCGTTCACCCGCCCACGGGCCTGCCCGACGAGCTTGCCCGCCGCGGCCTTCTGTTCCGGCGGCACACTGCGCATCGATGCGTTCATCCGCGCCAACGGTGACTGCTCACCGGTGTGCTCGGCCCTGGCCTGCTTCAGTTCGGCGACCGTCGTCGTGGCACGGACGGCGGCGAGGGCCGCGTCCACCGCGTCGGCGACGGCCGATTCGCTGATCTCGAGAGGTTCTGACACGAGACCCAAGCCTACCGGCCGTCGGGATACCACCCACCTGCACCGAGCGGACGGTGGATGGCCGACGCCGACGACCGGTCTGTGGAGGAGCGTCAGCTCCGGAGCGCGAAGGCCGACTCGTACAGGCACACCGACGCCGCCGTGGCGAGGTTCATCGACTCCGCCTGCCCGTAGATCGGCACCTTGACTGCCCGGTCGACGAGCGCCAGGTCGTCGGCGGTGAGCCCGCGTGCCTCGTTGCCGAAGACCCACGCGGTCGGACCGTCGAGCATCCCTTCGGCGCGCACCACCGGCAGGTCGTCGCCGGAGACGTCGGCGGCGAGCACCGTGTAGCCGAGGGCCTTCGCCCGCTCGATCGTGTCCGCGAGCGTGACACCCACCGACACCGGCACGTGGAACAGGGACCCGGTCGTCGACCGGACGACCTTCGGGTTGTACGGGTCCACCGACCGGCCGGTCAGCACCACCGCATCGGCTCCGGCCGCGTCCGCCGCGCGGATGATCGTGCCGGCGTTCCCCGGGTCCCGCACCTCTTCGAGGATGGCGACCAGTCCGGGCAACGCGGCCTGCTCGTCGGACGCATCACGGGCCTCCGCGTCGGCGCCAGCCGCAGCGCGGTCCGGGAAGACGTCCTTCACCGACGTCGGGAACTGCTGGCACACCGCGACCACGCCCTGCGGGGTGACGGTGTCCGCCATCGCGTCGAGCACCTGCTCGGTCACGAACCACGTGTCCACCGGCGCGTCGTCCAGCCCGTAGCGGGCTGCGGCGGTGGGGGTCACGTACAGCTCGCGCAGGAGCTCCGGCGCGTACTCCAGCGCTTCGCGGACCGCTTGGGGTCCTTCCAGCAGGAACAGGCCGGTCTCGGCCCGGACGTCCTTCTTGGCCAGGGCCGCAACGGCCTTCACGCGTCCGGCACGGGGGTTCTCGAGGAGATCGCTCACGACCCAAGTCTAGGAACGACGAAACCCCCGCCGTGCGGCGGGGGTTTCGCGAGCAGAAGAACTGACTACGCAGCCTTCGGGGCCGAGGTGTCGGCCGGGAGGGCCTTCTTCGCGGTCTCGACGAGCGCGGTGAAGGTCTCGGGGTTGTTCACCGCGAGGTCGGCGAGGATGCGACGGTCGACCTCGACGCCGGCCAGGTTGAGACCCTGGATGAGGCGGTTGTAGGTCAGGCCGTTCGCACGGGAGGCAGCGTTGATGCGCTGGATCCAGAGGCGACGGAACTCGCCCTTCTTCGCGTGACGGTCGCGGTACGCGTAGACGAGGGAGTGGGTGACCTGCTCCTTGGCCTTGCGGTACAGACGCGAACGCTGGCCGCGGTAGCCCTCGGCGCGTTCGAGGATGACGCGGCGCTTCTTGGCGGCGTTGACCGCTCTCTTTACTCGTGCCATTGCACTATTCCTTTACGATCTGCGGGGCTCAGTGGCCGAGGAGCTTCTTGACGTTCTTCGCGTCACCCTTGGAGAGGACCTGGTCCTCGTTCAGGCGGGCCTTGCGCTTGGAGCTCTTGACCTCGAGGTTGTGACGCATACCGGCCTGCTGCTTCATGATCTTGCCGGTACCGGTGACCTTGAAGCGCTTCTTCGACCCGGAGTGGGTCTTCTGCTTGGGCATGGTGGTGCCTTTCCGTGGGATGGATGGGGGGCCGCGTCGTTGCGGGTTCGGTCCGGGGACCTATTCGGCCGCGGAGTCCGTGGATTCCGCAGCTGCCTCGGACGTGGAACCGGCCTCGGCCTCGTCCTTGCCCTTCGCGGCGTGCTCGGTGGCACGACGCTCGGCCTTCTGTGCAGCACGCTTGGCGTTCTGCTCGCCCTTGACGTCGGACTTGTTCTTGAGCGGGGCGATGATCATCGTCATGTTGCGGCCGTCCTGGGTCGGACGCGACTCGACGACGCCGAACTCGGCGATCTCTTCCGCGAACTTGTGGAGGAGACGGACACCCTGCTCCGGACGCGACTGCTCGCGGCCACGGAAGAGGATCATCGCCTTCACCTTGTCGCCACCGAGGAGGAACCCCTCGGCGCGCTTGCGCTTCGTCTCGTAGTCGTGCACGTCGATCTTCAGGCGGAAACGGACCTCTTTCAGGTCCGTGTTCACCTGGTTGCGACGGGCTTCCTTGGCCTTCTGAGCGGCTTCGTACTTGAACTTGCCGTAGTCCATGATCTTGGCCACGGGCGGCTTCGAGTTCGGCGCGACCTCGACCAGATCCAGTTCGGCTTCCTGCGCGAGACGCAGGGCCATGGCGATCGGGACAACGCCGACCTGCTCACCCTGCGGACCGACGAGTCGGACTTCGGGAACGCGGATTCGGTCGTTGGTACGGGGATCGGTGATGCGGAGCTCCTTCAATCAGGTGGTGGCCGTCCGGGGCGTTTGCCCTGGACGACAGCACGAGAGAGGAGATCTGACGCACGGGATGTCGACCCGTTCGGCAGCCGCCCTGCATCGGATCCGTGGGATCCGACCGACGAGCGCAACACGTGCGCTCGCGGAGCGGTGGTGACCCGGTAGCCTGGTGGAACGCGGCCGCGGGTGGGAGAGACTCCTCTTTCGTGACACCGTCCGGGAGTTGTCAGGGTTCGTGACGTCAGGAGAACTGATGTCAAGAGAACTGATGGCACACGGACAGCATCTGCCGCGAGCAAGCCTAGCAGAGGAGCACTGTGAGCGACACCCCGATCGACGACACCGGCATCGACGCCGCCAGGGACATCGCGGAGGTGCCGGCGGTCGAACTCATCAACACCGTTGCGGTGCACCTGCTCAGTGCCGCGGCCGTGAAGGTCGGCCTGGCCGACGACCCGCAGCAGCAGACCGACCTGGACGAGGCACGGAAGCTCATCACCGCGCTGGCCGGTCTGGTCACCGCCGCCGCGACCGAGATCGGCGACCACCACGCCCGCCCGCTCCGCGACGGGCTGCGGTCGCTGCAGCTCGCCTTCCGCGAGGCGTCGGCGATCCCGGACGCGATCGGCGCCGGGCCGGGCGAGAAGTACACGGGACCCGTCAACTAGACGGGCGTCACCCGGTGACGGACAGGAGGCCCGTGACGGTGTCGCCACGGGCCTCCTGTGGCGTTCGTGGGTCGCGGTCAGGACCCGCTGTCGCCGACCAGGCGCGCGACGGCCGCCAGCGGGATGCCGACCCAGTCGGGTCGGTTGCGGGTCTCGTAGACGACCTCGTAGACCGCCTTGTCGAGCTCGAAGGCGTCGAGCAGCGCACTGTGGCCGGCGAGGTCCGCGCCGGTGCCGCGCTGGTAGCCGTCGAGGAAGCGCGCTCGCGCCTCGGCTGCCCAGGCTGACGCGTCGACCGGCTCGGCGTCGTGCGCCAGGGCACCGGCGACGTAGTCGAACGAGCGGAGCATGCCCGCGACGTCGCGCAGGGTGACGTCCGGCAGCGACCGTTCGTCGAGGGGGCGGAGCGGTTCGCCCTCGAAGTCGAGGAAGACCCACCCGCGGGGATCCGGAGCCGCCAGGACCTGCCCGAGGTGCAGGTCGCCGTGGATGCGCTGCAGGTCCGGCCAGATCGCGTCGGCTGCCCGGGCGTAGACCGCACGGATCGCGTCGGCGTGTTCGGCGACGGCGGGGGCCTCGCGGGCGGCGGTGTCGAGTCGGGTGTGCATCGTGGCGACTGCGGTGGCGCGTCGTGACCCGTCGGCCGGCTCGGTCGGCAGCGCTCCGGCCAGGGTGCGGTGCACGTCGGCGAGCGCGGTGCCGAGCTGCTCGGCTCGGTCCCCGAACGGCGTGCCGGCCTGGGCTTCCCGCAGGGCGACGCGCCAGGCGTCGTCGAGCCCGGGCAGGAACTCCTGGGCGAAGGCGAGGTGGCCGGTCGCGGCGCCGTCCGGGCGGCCGACGTCGGGCCACTCGGCGCGGAGGGCCCCGTAGACCCGGGGCACGCGGGTACTGCCCGCCGCGGTGAGGGCGAGCTGCGTGGTCACGTCGGGGTTGTCGCCGTGGTGCAGCACGCGGAAGACCTTGATGATGACGCGATCGCCGGACTCCGTGTCGCAGATGACCGAGGTGTTGGACTGCTCGCCCGTCAGGACGCGGGCCGCGGTGACCCGGCCGATCGGGCTGAGGCACTCCGGCGCCGCGTCGATGCGTGCGGCGAGCGCCGACACCCACGCGAGGTCGGTGGTGGCGTCGACGACCGTGCCGTCGGGACCGCTCGTGATCGGTGCCTGGTAGAGCACGGGGACCGCGGGGGCCTCGTCGAGCACCAGGCGGGTCCCGTCGTCGGTCGAGATGGTGTGGAGACGCGGCACGGACCCCTTCGAGGCGTACCAGCGACGGTCGGCGATCCAGGACTCGAGGTCGTGGTCGCTCGGCGTGCGGGTGTCGGGGGCGGTGGTGTCGGGGGCGCTGGGTGCTCCGTCGCTCATGCAGCGGAACCTACGCGCCGGGGGCTGGCGAGGTGCCGAGTCCTCGGCGCGACGGCGGGCGGCATGCCCTTTACAACGATGTACCGAACCGGGAACATGGAGGTATGAGCACGCTCGACGGCACCGTGGCCGCACCTGACTCCGCTTCCGCCCCCGGCCTCCCCCTCGCTTCGCGGCAGGACGGCACGTACCCCCGGCCGCAGATGCTCCGCACCGCCTGGGCCGACCTCGACGGCACGTGGTCGTTCCGGAACGACGGCGACGACGACGCCTGGCGCACCGGCTTCACCGACGCCCGGGACATCGTCGTCCCGTTCCCGCCCGAGTCCCCGGCCTCGGGCATCGACGAGCCCGGATTCCACCCCGTGGTCTGGTACTCCCGTGCGATCACCCGCTCGGAGCTCGACGCCGCCGGGTTCGGCACCGGCGCGCCTCGACTCGTGCTGCACTTCGGTGCCGTCGACCACCGTGCCCGCGTCTGGGTCGACGGGCAGTTCATCGGCGAGCACGAGGGCGGCCACACGCCGTTCTCCTTCGACGTGACCGAGGCGCTGGTCACGGACCCCGACGCCGTGCACACCCTGGTGGTCCGCGCCGAGGACGACCCGCACGACCTGACCCAGCCGCGCGGCAAGCAGGACTGGCACGAGGACCCGCACGCGATCTGGTACCGCCGCACCACCGGGATCTGGCAGACGGTCTGGCTCGAGGCCGTGCCGACCGTCTCGATCGCGTCCCTGCGCTGGACGAACGTCGACCACGCGACCATGCGCCTGACGGTCCGGCTCGACGGGCACCGCACCGGCGGCGAGCGCCTGCGCGTCGAGGCCCGCTGGGACGAACGCGACGAGCACCTCGCCACGATCGAGACCACCGTCGGCGAGACCGGGGACGAGTTCGACGTGGTCGTCCCGATCGCGCGGCAGACGAACGGGCAGGCCGAGGACGAGCTGCACTGGACCCCGGACGCCCCACGCCTGGTCGACGCGACGGTCTCGCTGCTGCCGCGTACCGGCGCGACGCCGATCGACGCGGTCGCCAGCTACTTCGGGATCCGGACGGTCGGGGTCGACGGCGGCGCGTTCCTGCTCAACGGCCGACGCCACGAGGTCCGCAGCGTCCTGAACCAGGGCTACTGGCCCGAGTCGCACATCGCCGCCCCGTCCCGCCGGGCACTCCGCCGCGAGGTCGAACTCATCAAGGAGCTCGGCTTCAACGCAGCCCGCAACCACCAGAAGATCGAGGACCCGCGGTTCCTGTACTGGGCCGACCGACTCGGACTCATGGTGTGGGGCGAGGCCCCCGGCGCCTACGCGTTCTCCCCCCGTGCCGTGCAGCGTCTGGTGCGCGAGTGGATGGACGCCGTCGAGCGTGACGCCTCGCACCCGTCGATCGTCACGTGGGTGCCCGTCAACGAGAGCTGGGGTGTGCAGCACATCGCCACCGACCCGGCCCAGCAGGCCTACGCACGGGCCCTCGCCGACGTCACGCGGGCACTCGACCCGACGCGTCCGGTGATCTCGAACGACGGGTGGGAGCACACGAACTCCGACATCGTCACGATCCACGACTACGAGGGTGACGGACCCCGGCTCGCAGCGACCTACGCGGACGAGACCGCACGGACCCGGCTGCTCGGTGGGATCGGCCCGGCGGACCGCCGCATCCTGGTCGGGGGCGCCGAGGACCTCGGCCAGCCGGTCATGCTCACCGAGTTCGGCGGCGTGAACTACCAGCCGGGCGTCCAGCGCGAGGACGGCTGGGGGTACACGTCGGCCACGGACGGCGACGACTGGGTCGCCCGCATCACCGCGCTGTACGACGCGGTCCGTGCGAGCTCGTTCCTCGCCGGGTCCTGCTGGACGCAGCTCACCGACACCATGCAGGAGACGAACGGCCTGCTCAACGCAGACCGTTCCCCGAAGGTCCCGATCGAGCAGATCCGTCGCGCGGTCACGGGGCGCTAGCCGGGAGACCCGCACCCCGTGAGCAGCGGTGGTCACCTCCGGCAGACGGACCCGACCACCGCTGCTCACGACGCACACGGGTCGCCTCGCGCCGGGCGGGCGGCGACCCGCGATGCGGGGCGCGGCCCACGGTCTGGGAGGATCGGGCGGGTGACGAACGTGGCGGAAGCGAGCCGGGCCTCCAGGCGGGGGTTCCGCAACCTGCTGACCGGACGGCACAGCGCGTGGACCGCGCCGCTGCTGCTCTGGATGGGCTCCCGGGTGGTGAGCACCGTGCTGCTGGCGACCGTGTACCTGCTGGCGACCGCGAACGGCTGGCCGTTCGCCTCGTACCGACGCGACCCGTCGTTCTTCACGTTCTCGGGGTCGTGGGACGCCTCGTTCTACCGGACCATCGCCGAGCACGGGTACCCGGCGACGCTGCCCGTCGACGACGCCGGGCACGTCCTGCCGAACGCGTGGGCGTTCCTGCCCGTGTTCCCCACGGTCGTGCGGATCCTGATGACGCTGACCGGCGCCTCGTTCTGGGTCTCCGGAGTCGTCGTCGCCTCGATCGCCGGAGCCGGCGCGTGCGTGCTGCTGTACCGGCTGGTGCTCGCCGTCGGCAGCGCACACCGTGCCCGCTGGGCGACCGCGCTGTTCGCGTTCGCGCCGACGGGCTTCCTGCTGCAGGTCGCCTACGCCGAGAGCCTGCTGCTCGTGCTGCTGTTCGGCGCACTGCTGGCCCTGGTGCGGCGACGGTACTGGCTGATCGCACCGCTCGGTGTCGTGGCCGCGTTCACGAAGCCCGGGGTCCTGGCACTGGCGCTGGCGCTGGCCGTGCACCTGGTGGTGCGGTGGGTCGGAGCGCGCCGGTCCGGGCGAGCAGCCGAGGTGTTCCCGTGGCGCGATCGGATCGCGATCGTGGTGACCGGCCTGGTCGTCGCGGCTGCGGGCCTGGCGTGGCCCGTCATCGCGACCGCCGTGACGGGGCGGCCGGACGCCTACCTGGACACCGAGTTGTCGTGGTGGGTGGGGTTCGTCGGCCGGCAGCACTTCGCGCCGCTGACACCGTGGTTCATCATGGCGTCGACGTGGCTCGGGCCGCTCGGCATCGGGCTCGTCGTGGTGGTGCTCGCCGGCGCCGTGTGGTTCTTCTCGCGCAGGAGCACCCGGGCCCTGGGCACCGACGTGCTCGCGTTCACGGCCTCGTACGGGCTGTACCTGGTGGCCGTGTTCCTGCCGCAGCAGTCGTTGCCGCGGTTGCTCATGCCGATGGCGCCGCTGCTCGGGTCGGACGTGTTCGTGGGGACGCGGCGGCGGGCGGTGACGTGGCTCGTCGTCGGGGTGGGCCTGCAGTCGATCGCGATCGTGCTGCTCTGGTTCCTCGGGTACCCCTGAGCGGCGCTGTCCGTCGGCTCTGCAAGACACCGGTGTTCGCCGGTTGAACACGCGCAGACCGCGGTGCGACACGCGAACACCGGTGTCTTGCGGGCCGCGACAGCGCTACGCGTCGAACGTGTGGAACCAGGCCGTCCCACCGGGGTGCTGCACCGTGATCATCTCGTCGAGGTCGCGGTACGGGCCGTCCTGGTTGTGGCTCGCCGACTTGATGCGGATGGTGCCGTCGGACTCGGTGAAGACCTCGGACACGATGGTGGTGTGGTCCGGTGAGCCGTTGGCGTTCCAGTCGAAGAACACGATGTCGCCGACCTGCACCTTGTCGCGCTCGTCCGACGAGCGCCGGGTGAGCCCGAACTCGGCCGCGTTGGTCTCGAGCCACGGGTCCATGGTGGGGCAGTAGGTCCACGTCGCACTGTGCTCGGCGCCGGCCGCGCGGTTGTACCAGTCGGACCGCTGCTTCCAGCCGCGGGCGATGAGCGTCTGGTTGACGTAGTTCGCGCAGTCGCCGCCGATCGGGTTCATGGTGCCGTACTCGGCGAGGTTGTAGTCCTTCCAGTACCGCATCGCGTAGGCGAGCTGCCGGTCGACGTCGGTCAGTGCGGCGTACGCGAGGGTCGTCGTCGCGATGGCACTGCCCGCGTCCGGTGTGGCGGCTGCGGTCGGTGTGGGCGTGGTGGTCGCGGTGTCCTGGGTGGCGCCGCTCTGCCCGTCGTTCGCGGCGCTGCCGTTGCCGTCCGAGGACTGGTTGGCGGACGGGCTCGGCTCGATCGCCGACGTGAAGAGCGCGACGTCGGCGTCACCGGCGGTGTACATCGCCTGGTGCGGGGCCGTGAAGGTCACCTTCGACGCGGTCGCCTCGACGTCGCGCGCAGCGACACCACCGACGGTGACGCCCTTGACCGCGGCGAGCCCGGTCCCCGTGACGGTGACCGTGACGCCACCGGCGAGCGGGACCTGCGCCGGGGCGAGGGCCTTCGCGACGGGCTTCGTCGCGGGGGTGGACGTCGTCCCGCCCCCGCCGCCGGAGCTGCCCCGGCCGCTGCCGCCGTCGCCGCCCTTGTCGCTGCCGGAGGAGCACGCCGCAACGGCGAAACCGATCCCGGCGACGCCGGCGAGGGACAGGAGTGCGCGGCGGTTCATCGAGGCAGTCATGACACGACCAGCGTAAGCGACACCTCCGTCGTTCCGACACGGCATGATCATCTCCGGGGACGAGCGTCCTCCGTGTCCCAGCGGACCCGTTCGGAAGGAACACACACATGCCCGAGAGCCACGACTTCTTCGTCGCCACCGACCCCGAGACCGCCCGTGCCCAGGTGCGCGACGCGCTCGCCCACGAGGGCTACACCGTCGACGACGCCGAACAGGGTGCGCTCCGCGCGACCCGCGGCAGCCTCGGCCTGACGCTGCTCATCGGCGGCATGGCGAACGACCGCACGTTCCACACCCGCCTGGACGTGCAGATCATGATCGCCCCGGACGGCCGCACCGTCGCCCGACTGCTGCGCGGATCCGGCAAGTCCGCGATCAAGGGCGGCGCGCTCGGCGTCTCGCGCGGCAACCGCGCCTTCGAGCAGGCCGCGAACGCGATCCACACCACCTTCGCGCAGTCCGGCGTGCTGACCGAGAGCATCGCGGGCTGACGATCGGGCGGTGGCGACGGGTCTGACGCGACCCTCGGACGGACGGGAGGCCCGGTGCCAGCTGGCACCGGGCCTCCCGTCCGTCGGTCAGGTCAGGTCAGGTCGATCAGGTGCAGGAGACGTTGCGGTCGATGGTGCCGGAGCCGTAGGGCACCTCGACCTGGACCATGGCGATGGTGCCGCCGGGAAGCGGCGTGCCGGAGCAGGCCTTCCGCGCCTTCGTCACCGTGCTCTTGCCGAGCGCGATCCAGTTCGAGCGGCCGTACAGCGGGCTGTTCGCCTTGACGGTGCCGGCGATGGTCTTCCACTGTGACCCGGTCGAGTACAGGCCGATCCGCTTCACGCCGGCGGTCTTGAGCCCGACGATCATGCCCTGCATCGCCGCACGGTTCTGCGCGGTGTCGCGCTGGTACGACAGACCCGTCTCGACGTCGATCCACCAGCGGTAGGCGGACGGGGTCGGGACCCCACGGCTCTGGACGTCGTCGTACCCGCGGGCGTAGCCGTACATGAACGAGCAGGCCAGGGTGAGCTGCTTCTTGCCGCTCTTGGTCACGCACGTGCCGAACGGGTTGGTGGGCACCGTGCCCTGGTAGCTGTTCGACGTCGGCCAGACCGAGGCCTGGAGCCCCGGGTTGGCGAACAGCGCGTACAGCTGGGTCTTCGGCTGGGCCGAACCGCCGACGGACTTCGATGCCCAGTCGAGCTGTTCGGCGAGGCACGGGTTCGTGGTGTTGCCGAGGGACTCGTTGACCCCGACGATGCCGAACGCCTGGTCGGTCGGCACCTGGCTGCCACACTGCGGCCAGGAGATGTCGACACCCAGCGGTGTGACCGCCGCGGACGCACCCGAGGACGGTCCGGCGACCGCGATGCCGGCGGCCACCACCACCGTGGTCGCGATGGTCGCGACGAGACGACTGATACGGAACATGCTCTCCCCCTGGTCGGGCCCGGTGGGCCGGCGACGCCTGTGCGGCGCACCGGGAGTCTAGGGCGATGCGTTGGACAACACACCACCCCGGTGCGTGAACTGTGTCGAACGATCCCCGTTGCTCGGCCTGTGGAGGAAGGTCTCGCCGCACGCGCGCAGCAACGACAGAACGGCCCGGAACCTGTCGGTTCCGGGCCGTTCTCGTGGTTGCCACGTGGTGGAGCTAAGGGGATTCGAACCCCTGACCTTCTCATTGCGAACGAGACGCGCTACCAACTGCGCCATAGCCCCAAGTGCTCGACCACACTAGCACCCTCGTTCGGCCCAGCCGAAATCGCGCGTGGCCCGTCGGGCGTGCCGCGGGTCAGACCGCGCGGCGCCGTCGCATGATCGCGTCGAGGTCGGCCTGCTGGTACGCATCGTCGTCGAGGACGCCCATGCCGGCCCACTTGCTCGGCGGCCCGGCAGGCTCGTCGGTGGGAGCAGGAGCGGCTGGAGCAGGAGCGCCGGGGTCAAGGCCGGCGGACGCGGCCGGGGCCCGGAGCCCGAGCCGCTCGGCGAGACGCCCCTGGTCGTGCGCGGACAGCGACGCCGCCGCCTCTTCGAGCTCGGGACGCATCCGGGACACGGTGGCGAGCGACGGGTCGGACTCGCCCGCACGGATCGCCGCAGCTTCGGCCTCGGCTTCCGCCTTGGCCGCGGCGACGCGCTCCTTCAACCGGGCGGCGAGCTCGGCCGACGACTCGGGCGACGCGGCCGGCGCGGCCGGTCGCTCCACGTAGAGGGGCTTCGGCACGTGGTTCGGGGTCCACGAGCGGTCCTGCGTGGGCACAGCGGGCTGTTCCGTCGACAGGGGCGGCGCCGGGTCGGTCCACGCGGTGGACTGCCGGGAGGCGCGGGTCGCGCCCGTCTCGGCGGCCGCGAGACGCTGCTTCCGCGCCGTCGCCACCTGGTGCAGCTGGGCCAGGACCGCTG
Source organism: Curtobacterium sp. MCBA15_007 (assembly GCF_001864905.1). Classification (NCBI taxonomy): domain Bacteria; kingdom Bacillati; phylum Actinomycetota; class Actinomycetes; order Micrococcales; family Microbacteriaceae; genus Curtobacterium; species Curtobacterium sp. MCBA15_007. The sequence goes on along the minus strand of NZ_MJGM01000001.1, from coordinate 710,610 downwards.
CGGACCCACCGGCGGCGACGAGGCCGGCGACACCGACGAGCCAGAGCGACGGCGATGCGATGAAGACCACGAGGGCGATGACGATGCCGAGCGTGCCGAACAGGGTCGCTCCGAGCCGGGAACGGCGCATCCGCATCGCGGTCAGGGCCGGCACGGCGGATGCCCGCTCGAGCACCGGGGCCTGCTCGGCGAGGCGGCGGGTAATCTCACGCTGCCGCGCGGCCTCGTGGGCCCGGACGATGGCGGTGCGCTTGGCCTCTTCGGACCGGGCGACGCGCTGCGCCTGGGCCAGGGACTTCGCGTTCATCTCGATGCGGACCTCGTCCGGCAGCTCGGCGGTCTGCGCGAGGATCCGGAGGGTCTGCTGCAGCCGGATGGCGTTCCGCTCGGTGGCCAGGTACTGACGACGGGCGGCCCACGACGGCATCAGGTAGACGAGCCAGAGGACGGCCGCGACGAGCAGGACGATGCCGCCACCCCACGAGCCGATTCCTGCCATGCGAACACGGTAGGGGCGGCGGTTCCCCGGCCCCGTCATTGCCGGACGCGTGTTGCGCGTGTCGGGGCGGAATCCGTGGGAGGTGCGCCGCGCCTCCGGGCCCGTCAGGTGCAGCGCGTCAGATGCGCGGCGTCGTGTCCAGCGGCATCGCGGCCTCGTCGCGAGCGGCGAGCGGCACGGTCCCCACGCCCGGGGGCACCTGCCCCTGGACCCAGCGCTCGAGGACGCCACCGCGGACTTCTTCGGCCACCAGTGCGAAGCAGAAGTGGTCGCGCCAGTCCCCGTTGATGTGGATGTACCGGCGACGGAGCCCCTCGTACCGGAAGCCGAGCTTCTCGACGACCCGCAGGCTCGGGGCGTTCTCCGGCCGGATGCAGATCTCGATCCGGTGCACGCCGAGCGACCGGAAGCAGTGGTCGACGGCGAGGGCGACGGAGATCGGCGTCACGTTGTGGCCGGCGGCGTCCTCGACGACCCAGTAGCCGATCGAGGCGCTCGCGAGCGAGCCGTACGAGATGCCGGAGACGTTGAGCTGCCCGACGAAGCGGCCGTCGAGCTCCATCGCGAACGGCAGACCGAGTCCCGCGCGGGCGTTGGCCTGGAGCGCGCGGATGCTGCCACGGACGTCGGTGGAGACGTGTCCGGAGGGGTTCGTGGCTTCCCAGGTGCGGAGCCACGAGCGGTTCGTCGCGAGTGCCGCGTCGAGGTCGCGGGTGTCGCGGAGCCGGAGGGGGCGGATGGTGACCCGCCCGTGGGACAGGGTCGGGATCGTCGTCATCGCTGGGTTCCTCCGGGGTCCCGCCCCGGTGCGGGACGGGGTGTCCCGCTCGGGTCCGTGATCACCGGACCCGAGCGGGATGGCCGACTATTCGCCCGCGTTGAACTCCTTCAGCCACGACTTGAGGTCGGGGCCGAGGTCATCGCGGTCCGAGGCGAGCTGCACGATCGCCTTGATGTAGTCGAGTTTGTCACCGGTGTCGTACCGGCGTCCACGGAACACGACGCCGTACACGCCGCCGGTCCACTCTTCCGCGCTCGCCATCTTCATGAGCGCGTCGGTGAGCTGGATCTCGCCGCCCTTGCCCGGCTCCTGCTTCTCGAGGACGTCGAAGACCTCGGGACGGATGACGTAGCGGCCGATGATGGCCAGGTTCGAGGGCGCTTCGCCCTGCGGGGGCTTCTCGACGAGGCCGGTGATCTTCACCACGTCGTCGGTCTCGGTCGGCTCGACCGTGGCGATGCCGTACAGGTGCGTCTGCGACTCGGGGACCTCGAGCAGGGCCACGATGGTGGCGTTCTTCTCGCCCTGGACCTCGATCATGCGCTGGAGCAGCGGGTCACGGGCGTCGATGATGTCGTCACCGAGGAGCACGGCGAACGGCTCGCGGCCGACGTGCATCTTCGCGCGGAGCACCGCGTGGCCGAGGCCGAGCGGGTCACCCTGGCGCACGTAGTGCATGTCGGCGAGGTCCGTCGACTGGTTCACCTTCTGCAGCTTCTCGTGGTCGCCCTTCTTGCGGAGGGTCTCCTCGAGCTCCGACACGTGGTCGAAGTGGTTCTCGAGCGCGTTCTTGTTGCGCCCGGTGATCATCAGCACGTCGGTCAGCCCGGCACCGACAGCCTCTTCCACCACGTACTGGATGGCCGGCTTGTCGACGACGGGGAGCATCTCCTTCGGCATCGCCTTGGTCGCGGGGAGGAAGCGGGTACCCAGCCCTGCGGCCGGGATCACCGCCTTCGAAATCTGGAAGCCCATGGTCAGACCGTATCCGATCCCCCTTTCGAGGGCATGTCGTCGCTCCGGGGGACACGGGAGTGCGCGCGTTCCCGGCGGGAAGCCGCAACGACACCCCTCGGTAGACTCCTCGGCATGATCGCCGATCTCGGGAACGAGAAGCGCGCCCTGCGAGCCGAACTCCGGCAGCGGCGGCGCACCCGGACCACGACCGAACGCGACGCGGACACCGAGACCCTGACCGCGACCCTGCAGCGCTTCGTCGAGGAGCGCCAGGTGACGTCCATCGCCCTGTACCTGTCCGCGCCGGACGAGCCGAACGTCCGGCCGTTCCTGAACTGGGCCTTCGAGCAGGGCATCCGCGTGCTGCTGCCCGTCACCCGCGAGGACGGCCTGCTCGACTGGGCCGTGGGCGACGGTGAGAGCGAGACCGAGAGCCTGCTCGGCCTGCCCGAGGTCGTCGGTGAGGTCCTGTCCCCGCTCGCGATCAATGACGTCGACGCCATCCTCGCCCCCGCGGCGGCGGTGGGGCACGACGGGGTCCGCATGGGCTGGGGGCGCGGCTACTACGACAAGACCCTCGGGTCCATGGCGAACCGCCCGCCCGTCTATGCTGTGATCTTCGACGCGGAGTACCTCGACGAGGTCCCGCGCGAACCCCACGACGAACCCGTCGACGGCATCATCACGCCGTCACGCATCATCACGTTCCGGAGCTGATGTGCCCACCTACTCGTACCGCTGCACCGAGTGCGACAACGCGTTCGACATCAAGCAGTCGTTCTCCGACGCCACCCTGACGGAGTGCCCGGTCTGCGGCGGCGTCCTGCGCAAGGTGTTCTCCCCCGTCGGCGTGACCTTCAACGGCGGTGGCTTCTACCGCACCGACTCCCGCCCGGCGCCGAAGGCCGAGGGGTCGTCGAGCGCCCCTGCGAAGTCGGAGCCGAAGAAGTCCGAGCCGGCGAAGAAGCCCGAGTCGAAGCCGAGCAGCTCGAAGTCCGCCGCGTCCTGACGCGGTCTGCGCTCTCCGGATACATTGGGCGCGTCGCCACTCGGCGGCCGTCCTCGACCCGGAAGGAGACCCTCGCATGAAGGGCTTCAAGGAGTTCCTGCTCCGCGGCAACGTCATCGACCTGGCCGTGGCAGTCGTCATCGGTGCGGCGTTCACCGCGATCGTCAGCACGATCGTCAGCGCCCTGATCAACCCGCTCATCGGTGCGGTGTTCAACGCCTCAAGCCTCGACCAAGCCTTGAAGGTCAAGATCCCCACGGTCTCCGGCGAAGGCGCAACGCTCTACTTCGGCGCGATCATCGGCGCGGTCATCAACTTCGTCATCGTCGCCGCTGTCGTGTACTTCGCGCTCGTCGTACCCGTGAACCACCTGAAGAAGGTGGCGTTCGAGCGCGTCAAGAACGACGAGGAGCAGACCCCGCAGGACGTGCCCCCGACCGACGTCGAAGTGCTGCTCGAGATCCGCGACCTGCTCCGCCCGCAGAACGGTGGCGCCGCGAGCACGGGGGCGCACATCGCCCCGTCGAACGCTCCCGAGGGGCCCGGCATCGGCGGCTCGACGAAGCTCTAGCCCCGGCGCACGACCGCGCTCGGACCCGCAAGACACCGGTGTTCCCGCTCTGCACACCCGCAAACCGCGGTGCGCAGCGTGAACACCGGTGTTTTGCGCTGGGCGGGGGTCAGGCGGCGGAGACAGCCCGGCGCTTCGCGAACATCGCGACGGCGTACTGGGCGCCGGCGAGGACGTGCCCCGCGGTGCCGAGGTAGACGAAGACCAGGGCCACGACCCGGACCCACGGCGCGTTCTCGTCGACGGTGTGCACCGCGGAGAACAGCAGCACCGGCAGCCCGACGAACAGCAGTGCCGAGCGGATCTTGCCCGTCCACGTGACGTCGAGGTCCGGGTTGCCGTGGAACAGCACGCTCGACAGGACGACGAGCACCAGGTCGACGAGCACAACGACGGCCACCACCCACCAGGGCAGCAGGCCGACGAGCACCAGGGACAGCACGATCGCGATGATCGCCAGACGGTCGGCGACGGGGTCGATCGCCTTGCCGAGCTTCGAGCCCTGGTCGAACTTCCGGGCGATGAAGCCGTCCGCCCAGTCGCTCACGCCGATCACGACGAGGGCGACGAGCGCCCACCCCGGGTGGCCGGCGACGACGAGGCCGATGAACACCGGGATCAGCACGAGGCGGAACAGCGTGATCAGGTTCGGCCAGGTCTGCCAGTCGGGGCGCTGCCGCGCGGTGTCAGTCATCACGGGCCAGGGTACCGGTTACCAGTGCGGCGGGACGTCGCGCCGGAGCTGGTCGTCGTTCTCACCGTCGCGGTGTCGCGCCGGTTCCGGCGGCGGCGCCGGGGCGTAGCCCGCCACCGGCTGGGTGGTGACGCGCCTGCGGCGCCGCACCGGGCCTCCCGACGGGTCGTCCGTGTCAGGTTGCGGAACCGCTGATCCGGGAGGCGCGGCTGACGACACGTCGTCGGCCCGCGTCCACGTGCCCACCAGCTGGTCCGTCTCCGGCGTCACCGGACCGGCGGGCCGCGAGGCCCGGCGGCTCATCGGCGGGCGGGGCCGACCGTGGACACGCTGGGATCGAGGTCCTGCGTGCTCACCGGCGGGCGGGGATCGGTGGGATCGAGATCTCCTGCGTGGCACCGCGGTCGACCCCGAGCACGGACGCGACGGTGTCGGCAACGCGGTCCGGGTCGGAGAACAGCTGGAACGCGTGCACGCGCACGTAGTGCCAGCCGAGACGACGGAGCACCTCGGGGCGCAGGCGCAGGGACTCGCGCAGCGATCCCTTGACGAGCGACGCGTCGGTCTCGATGGTGACGCACACCCCGCCGTGCGCGGCGACGAGACCGAGCTTGCCACGGTGGCCGAGCGCGACCGGGATGCCGCGCATCTCGAGGCGACGGGCCAGGTCGACGAGCAACGGGTCGGAGTCGTCCGGCACGTACTCGGCGGTCGTGCGGGCGCGCACCTCGGCCAGGATCTCCGCGAGGGCGATGGTGCCGTGGCCCATGCGCTCGGCCTCGATGTCGGACGGCTGGAAGCACGTGACGATGACCATCGAGCGACGGGCACGGGTCATCGCGACCGCGAGCAGCCGCTCGCCGCCGGGCTTGCCGAGCGGACCGAAGTCGCGCAGCACGCGGCCGTGCGGGGTGCGGCCGTAGCCGATGGAGAACACGACACGGTCGCGGCTCTGCGCCACCGACTGCTCGAGCGTCGCCACGATGAACGGTTCGGCGCGGTCGCCGATGACGAACTCGGTCAGGTCCTTGTGGCCCTGGGCGGCGGTCAGCACGGCCTGCTCGACCCGCACGGCGTGCTTCGCCGACGCGGTGATGACCATGAGCGACTCGGTCGGGCGGGTGCGGGCGTGGTCGATGACGAGCCGGACCACGCGGTCCACCTCGGCGTCGACGCTCTCGACGGCACCGGACTCGGGGTCGGGGACGGCTTTGCCGTCGCTGACGTAGTCGAGCGCGATCGAGCCGTGGCCCAGGAACGAGCCGGCCCACGGCAGGGACTCGATCTTGCCGCCGTAGAAGCGACGGTTCACGAGCTCGGCCAGGTCCTCGCCGCCGGCGCGGTACGACCGCGACAGCGACAGGGTGGGCAGCAGGGTGGAGAGCTTCGCGAGTGCGGAGTCCGCGTGGAACGCGTCGAGCGTGCCCTCGTCGACCTGCAGCGCCCGGTGCTCGGGGTCCACGGCGATGCGGAACGGCGACGGTGTCTGGGTGACGGGGTCACCGAACACGACGGTCTGGCGGGCACGACGGACGGCACCGACGGTCTCGGCGATCGTCACGGCACCGGCGTCGACCAGGATCACGGTGTCGAACGGCATCGTGTCGGCGATCTGCGGCACCTCGTACGGGCTCGCGAGCCAGACGGGGGCGATCGACCGGGACAGGTGCGGTGCGGAGTCCTGCAGCAGGCGCGAGGTGATCGCGCCGTCACGCAGCTGCGTCTTGAGCGCCGTCGCTTCTTCGGGCCAGTCGACGAGACCGACCTTCCAGTTCTCGGCGAGCTGCCACGCCAGGCCCTGGGAGACCCCGGCCGCGTGGGCGTCGTCCACCAGGCGGAAGTCGGCCTCGACCCGGTCGAGCATGTCGGTGTTCGCGCCGAGCAGGGCCCGGTCGGACTCGAGCATGGTCTCGAGGGCGGACTGCCACCAGGCGAGCTCGAGCTCGGCCGGCACCTGCACGTCCGGCACGTGCCGGTTCGCCAGGTCGGTGATGAGCGGTTCGAGCTGCAGGTCACGCAGGGTCTGCATGAGCTCGGTGCGCTCCTGCAGGTTGTGCAGGACGTCGGACTCGGCGGCGAGCTCGGCGATGGTCGGGACGAGCTGGTCGACCGGGGTGTTCGCGAGCTGGCGGTCGCGCTCGGTGCGGCCCAGCGGCTCGTCGAGACGCGCGAGGTCCTCGGCGACGTTCGAGAACAGCACCTGCACGTCGGCGATGCCGGTCGGCACCTCGGGGTTCACGCCGGCGGCGACGTAGCGCTGCCAGAGCACGCGCTGCTGCTGGACGCGGGTCAGTGCCTCGTGCAGGTCGGACACGTGCACGCCCGGTCGGACGTACTCACGCGCGAGCTTCTTCAGCCGCCGACGGTTCGTGGACGACATCGGGGCGCCCTCGCCGCGGGGGGCGGTGGCGGCCACGAGCTCGGACACCGAGCGGTCGAACACCACCGGCAGGAAGCGGTCGAGCGTGTCGCGGATCTCGGTGAGCAGGCGCAGGTAGATGCCGAGCTCGTTGATCGTCGTGAACTGGCGCATGTGCGTCGTGCTCACCAGGTCGTGGGCACGGCGGAGCAGGGTCGGCAGGCCGTCGGCGTCCAGGTCCTTCGCGATGCGGTGCGCACGCTGCGCCCCGTCGCTCGAGGAGAACTTCGCGCCGTACCAGGGCGAGTCGTCGGGGCCGTAGCGGAACTCGCCGAGGTTCGCGGCGCTGACCATGGTCTCGGCGACGCGCGACCGGCCGTCGACCATCGAGGCCACGGACTGCTTCGACAGCCGAGCGGTCGTCGACGGGGCGACGGGCAGCAGCGACAGGCGCGACAGCTCCACCAGGCAGTCGAGCACCGAGACGCCGAAGTCGGGGTCCTTGCGGGTGAGCGAGCCGCGGTAGTCCTTCAGCACCTTGCGCAGGCGGACCAGGGCGTCGTCGACCTCGCGGAGGTTCGGCCGCGCGGCCTTCTCGTTGCGGGCGATGGCACGGACGACGTCGCGGCGCAGGGTCGACGGCGTGACGGCGACCCCGGGCAGCTGGACCTCGCCGAAGCGTGCGGCGATGCCCCGCAGGGTGGCGCGGCGCGGGCTCACGACGAGGACGCGCTTGTTCGCCGCGACCAGGCCGCCCAGGGCGTTCACGATGGTCTGGGTGCCACCGGTGCCCGGCAGGGTCTTCACGACGATGGAGTTGCCGGCCGTGATCTGGGCGATCACGTTCTCCTGCTCGTCGTCGGCGTCGAGCAGCAGCGTGTCGGTCTCGGGGCTGCGCTCGTCCGACGGGGTCTGCTCGACGGGGTGGTAGGACTGCTCGACCTGCCACTTCGCGCTCGGGTTGCCTGCCAGGGCGTCCAGCACGGGGTGCGACAGGTCGCCGGTGTCCTCGACCATGCCGGTCGCGACCTCGGCGAAGGCGGACACCACGAGTCGGGCGTGCACCGAGAAGCCCGGGATGTGCGCGGTCAGCCCACGCAGCCGGTCGATGACGGGGTTCGGTGTGAACGAGCCGTCCTGCTGTGCGAGGGCCACGAAGGACTGCGCGTCGAGGATCACCCCGAACTGCTCGTGGAGGGCGTCGGCGAGGCCCGGGTTGAGCACCGGCTCGCCGAGCAGTCGCACCTCGAAGTCGCGTCCGTGCCGACGGATCGCCAGCGGTCGCAGGAGCACGGGGCCGCGGAACTGCTCGTCGCCGTGCTTCCAGTCGGCCATGCCGATGCCGAGCTTCACGGCGTCGATGCCGCGCACGGTGGCGAGCTCGGTGCCCTTCGCCTCGACGTGTCCGGCGGCCACGCGGGCGGCACGGAGCGCCACCTCGTCGCGGATCAGGCTGGACAGCAGGGTCGTCTTGCCGGTGATGAACTGCGCGAGACCACCGGGGTGGGTGGTCGACAGCTCGATGCGGGCGCGCGGGTGGTCGCTGAAGTGCGTGAGCGGGCTGGTGCCACCGACCCCGGTCAGCTGGGTGCGCCAGCCGTCCCACGTCGGTTCCGCCGCGTTGCCCGCCTGCAACCGCGGGTCGCCCAGGCTGATCGCCTGCGGGCTCGTCATCTGCAGCTCCGGGCGGAGCATGCGGTCCGGCTCGTCGTCGGTCCGTTCCTGGTCCACGTCCTGCTGCTCGTCTCGATCGTCGTCGGAGCGCGCGCGGGCACCCTCGACGGGGACGTCGTCGTTCACGTCGTCCTCACCGTCGGTCACCCTGTCCGCTCGCCACACATCCGACACTGTAGGCGGAACCGGACGGCCTCTCTGGCAATGAACCGAGGTTTCGGGGTTTCCGCATCGACGCGGCACGCGTCCGAGCGAGGCGTTCGTCCCCTCTGGTGTGGTACCAACGGGGCATGGCCATCGACGACCGCACCGCTCCGTCCGCCCCCACGCCGAACCGGCGTCGATCGGTCCCCGCCGAGATCTCACGCTCGTGGCTGCTGGTCTCCGGCACCGCGACCGATCGGTTCGACAAGTCCCAGCGGTCCCGCGCCGACCAGATCATCCTGGACATCGAGGACGCCGTCGACCCCGCCGCGAAGCCCTCGGCACGGCAGGGCGTCGCCGCCTGGCTGGCCGGCGGTGGCGAGGCCTGGGTGCGCATCAACGACGTCACGACGGACTTCTGGGCCGACGACGTCGAGGAGCTCCGTGGCCTGCCCGGGCTGCAGGGCGTCATGCTCGCCAAGACCGAGTCCCCCGCCCAGGTCACCGACACCTGGCACCGGCTCGGCGGCCAGACGCCGGTGATCGCCCTGGTCGAGTCGGCGCTCGGCATCGAGGAGTCCGTGTCGATCGCCAAGGCGCAGGGTGCGTTCCGCCTGGCCTTCGGGTCCGGCGACTACCGCCGCGACACCGGGACGAGCGCCGACACCCTCGCGATGGCGTACCCGCGGTCGAAGCTCGTCGTCGCCTCGCGCGTCGGCGACCTGCCCGGCCCGATCGACGGCCCCACGGTCGGGTCGTCGCACCCGATCCTCCGCGAGCAGTCGCAGGTCGCCGTGTCGCTCGGCCTCACCGGCAAGCTCTGCCTGGACACCGAGCAGCTCCCCGTCATCAACGAGGTCATCTCCCCCACCCCGACCGACGTCGCCTGGGCACAGGACTTCCTGGACGACTTCGAGGCCCGCGGCCGGGTCATCCGCGACGGTTCCGACCTGCCCCGACTCGGTCGGGCGCAGAAGATCCAGCGGCTCGCACAGGCGTTCGGGGTCGAGGCGCGGTAGGACTGCACGCATGACCTGGTCCAACGTCCCCGGCCCTCCGCAGCAGCCCTCCTCCGCCCCCACGGACGCGCAGCGCGCGGCGTGGGAGCGCGGCGGCACCACGTTGTTCCCGCCGGCGAAGCTCGCCGACCGGATCTCGACGGTCCTGCTCCTGGTGTTCGGTGCCGTGATGACCGCGATCACGGCGGTCGTCGGCATCATCGCGGTCGCCTCGGCCACGACGTCGTGCGACGCCTCGGCCGGGTGCTCGCCCGGCGGGTACTTCGGTGGCGCCGCCATCGCGGTCGGTGGCGCGTTCGTCATCGGGGTCGCCACGATCGTGCTGTCGATCGGCGCATGGATCCGCCGCAAGCCGTCGTGGTGGATCGCCGCGATCGGCTTCGTGCTCGCGATCGTCGTCATCGCCTGGGGCGGCGTCGTGTTCGCGAACGCCGTCGACAGCGGTTCCGCCGCGTCGTCGGTGTCCGCCAGCGCCTGACCGACACCACCCTTCCGACAGGACACGCGTCGATCGACGCGTGTCCTGTCGGAGAACGCGTGTCCGTTCCGGCCTGGAGGCGCGAAGGCGGGGCCGCCACGGGCCTCCCGTCCGCCTGTCGGTCACGGTCACGGCGTGACCACCTGGGCGTGCGGGCGCACCCCCGGCGCATGCTGGGCCGATGAAGCAACGAGTCATCGGAGACGTGTCCGTCAGTGCCATCGGTCTGGGCGGGATGCCCATGTCGATCGAGGGCCGACCGGACGAGCGTCAGTCCATCGCCACGATCCACGCAGCGCTCGAGAACGGTGTCACGCTCATCGACACCGCCGACGCCTACCACCTCGGCGGCCACGACGAGGTGGGGCACAACGAGGAGCTCATCGCGCGGGCCGTCCGGGAGTACCACGACGACACCTCGGCCGTGCTCATCGCGACGAAGGGCGGACACCTGCGCCCCGAAGCCGGCAACTGGACCCAGAACGGGCACCCGGAGTACCTGAAGGAGGCGGCGAAGGCGTCGGCGAAGCGGCTCGGCGTCGAGCAGATCGGCCTGTACCAGTTCCACCGTCCCGACCCCGCGGTGCCCTACGCCGACTCGATCGGGGCGCTCGCCGAGCTGCTCGACGAGGGCGTCATCCGGATGGCGGGCATCTCGAACGCCGACCCGGACCAGATCCGCACCGCGAACGAGGTGCTCGGCGGACGCCTGGCCTCGGTGCAGAACCAGTACTCGCCGAAGTTCCGCTCGAGCGAGCCGGAGCTCGAACTGTGCGACGAGCTCGGCATCGCGTTCCTGCCGTGGAGCCCCCTCGGCGGCATCGGGAGTGCGGCGGACCTCGGCACGGCGTTCGAGGACTTCGCCTACATCGCCCGCGACCGTGGCGTCACCCCGCAGGTCATCGCCCTGGCGTGGGAGCTGCAGAAGAGCGACGTCGTCGTCCCGATCCCCGGGGCGTCGCGCCCGCAGTCGATCCTGAACTCGATCACCGCGCCGACCGTGCGGCTGCGACCGGAGGACGTCGCACGGCTCGACGCGTCGCAGGCCGCGGCCGCCTGACCCGTCCCCCTGGGATGCACGACGCCCCGCCGCTCCTTCGCAGGAGGGCGGGGCGTCGTCGTGTGTGGTGCGCGGTGGCGGTCAGCTCTTGGCGGGGCAGACGGCCGAAACCTGGTCGAGCGTGCTCTGCACGTCGGACTGGGCCTTCTTGACCTCGGTCGAGTCCTCTGCCGAACCGGACTCGATGGCCGAGCTGTAGCGCTTGGCCGCGCCCGAGAACTCCTCGAACGTGTCGTGCACCTGCTCGTTCGAGACCTTCGTCAGCGCCGAGTCGATGCGCTGGACGAACTCGCCGATGAGCGCCCCGCGGGCCTTCACGTCGGACGGAGCCGTGTTGGCCCCCTGCTCCTTGAGGAACGACGCGAGTTCGTTCTCGAGCAGGGAGCAGGCCTCCTGCTTGCTCTGCGCGGGTGCCGCCGCGGCGGTCTTCGACGCCGAGGGCGCACTGGACGCCCCCGAGTCACCGCCGGACGAGTTGCCACCGTTGCCACCGTCACCGCCGGAGCAACCGGCGAGCAGCGTGAGTGCGAGGCCGGCCGTGGCCAGCGCGGTGAGGGTGCGGCGCATCAGGAGTTGCACTCCTTCTGGAACGCGTTGCCGGCGTCCTGCACCTTGGTGCTGGACTTCGTCAGGCCCGAGACGTCGGCCGACTTCGGGTCCTCGGCGATGTCCTCGATGTCGTCGACCAGGTCGCCGTAGGCCTCTTCGAAGGCGTCGCCCTTGGCCTTCAGGTCGTCGTCCGACAGGTCGTCGACGCCGTCGGAGATCTTCGCGTCGAGCTCCTTGAGCTTCGTGACGGCGGCGTCCGGGTCGGACTGCAGGTTCGCGGCCTCGGACTGCACGCCCTCGGCAGCGGACTTGACGGTCTTCTCGAACTGGGTGCACTGCTCGGCCTTGGACGGCCCGGTGGAGCAACCGGCGAGCAGCGTGAGTGCGAGGCCGGCGGTGGCCAGCGCGATGAGCTTCTTGGGCATGGTGGAGGGTCCCCCTCGATCCGTCCGCACTCCCCCGGATGAGGTGCAGATCCATGATCGAGCGTACAGGGAAGATCCGCTCCGGGTCCGGCCGGCCGCGGCCCCCGACAGCCGGCACGAGGGACGGGGCGCGTACCGTCGAGGGCATGCACGCCATCACGTTCGACGACGCTTCCATGTCCGTCACCGACCTGCCCGACCCCCGACCCGGCACCGACGAGGTCCTGATCGAGGTCGCCGCCGCCGGCGTCAACAACGCGGACCTGCAGCAGCGCGCCGGGAACTACCCGCCGCCGCCCGGGGCCTCGGACGTCCTCGGGCTCGAGGTCTCCGGCACGGTCCGGGCCGTCGGCACCGGGGTCACGACCGTCGCGGTGGGCGACCGGGTGTGCGCACTGCTCTCCGGCGGCGGGTACGCGTCGCTCGTCGTCGCCCCGGTCACCCAGGTACTGCCGGTCCCCGACGGGGTCGACCTGGTCGAGGCCGCCGGTCTGCCCGAAGCCGCCTGCACGGTCTACTCGAACATCGGCATGCTCGCCGGGCTCCGACCCGGGCAGACGCTCCTGGTGCACGGTGGCACGGGCGGCATGGGGTCGCACGCGGTGCTGTGGGCGAAGGCCCTCGGTGCGACGGTCATCGCGACGAGCGGTGGGGAGCGCAAGGTCGCCGCGTCCCGGGACCTCGGTGCCGACCTGGTCGTCGACCACCGCACCGAGGACTTCGTGGAGCGCGTCCTGGCGTTCACCGACGGGGTCGGTGTCGACGTGGTGCTCGACGTCGTCGGCCCGTCCTACCTGGACCGGAACCTGCAGGCCCTCGCCCCGAACGGGCACATCGCGGTGATCGCCGCGGGCAGCGGCCGCACCGCCGAGCTCGACTTCGGGGTGCTGATGCGCAAGCGCGCGTCGATCAGCGGCACGACCCTGCGCGCCCGGCCGCTCGCCGAGAAGGCCGCCATCGTCGAGGCGGTCCGCTACAACGTCTGGCCGCTGGTCGCCGCCGGCCGGGTGCGCCCGGTCATCGACTCGGTACTGCCGCTCGCCGAGGTCGAGGAGGCCCACCGCCGCGTGCGCGACGGTGAGGTGATCGGCAAGGTGCTGCTGACGCCCTAGGCGTGCACGCGGGCGAGGAACTCGACCAGCGCGGGGTGCTGCGGGTGGTCGAGGACCTCGGCGGGCGATCCCTGCTCGACGACCTCGCCGCGGTGCAGGAAGACGATCCGGTCGGCGACGTTCCGCGCGAAGTGCATCTCGTGCGTCGTCATCAGGATCGTCGAGCCCTGCCGCTTCAGCTCGGTGACCAGGTCGAGCACCTCGCCGACGAGCTGGGGGTCGAGCGCACTCGTGACCTCGTCGAGCAACAGCAGCTCGGGGTCGGACGCGATGGCCCGGACGATGGCGACGCGCTGCTGCTGCCCGCCGGACAGCCGGTCGGGGTACGCGTCGGCGAACGAAGCGAGGCCGATCCGGTCGAGCAACCGTCGCGCGGTCTCCTCGGCCTGGGCCCGTCCGATGCCGTGCACCTGACGGGAAGCGAGCGTGACGTTGTCGAGCACGCTCATGTGCGGGAACAGGTTGAACTGCTGGAACACCACGCCGATGCGGGCCCGCACGGCGTCGACGGCGACGCGCGGGTCGGCGATGTCCGTGCCCTGCAGCAGGATCTCGCCGTCGTCGATGCCCTCGAGCAGGTTGACCGTCTTGAGCAGCGTCGACTTGCCCGACCCGGACGCCCCGATGACACAGATGACCTGGTGGCGGTGCACCGTCAGGTCGATCCCGCGCAGGACCTCGTGCTCGCCGAAGGCCTTGCGCAACCCGCGCAGCTCGAGGACCGCGGCGTCCGTACCGGACGCACCACGGGCCTCCAGGCCTGCCTCGCTCATACGGTCCCTCCGATCTGCTCACGCCGCTGCTGCCGACGCGCGATCGCGTCCGTGACGCGGATCAGCGGCAGGCTGATCACCACGAACAGCAGCCCGGCGACGAAGTAGGGGGTGAAGTTGTAGGTCTCGGCCTGCGCGATCTGGGCGGAGCGGACCGCGTCGACGGCGCCGAGGATCGAGACCAGGCCGACGTCCTTCTGCATCGACACGAAGTCGTTCATGAGCGCCGGCGTGACCTTGCGGATCGCCTGCGGCAGCACCACGAGGCGCAGCGTCTTGGCGTGCGAGAGCCCGAGCGACCGGGCGGCCAGGCGCTGCGAGGGGTGCACGGCCTCCATGCCGGCCCGGAGCACCTCGGCGATGTACGACGAGTAGGTCAGGGTGATCGCGATCGTGCCCCAGACCTCGGCGGGCAGCCGTGGGAACACCCCGAGCCCCGGGATGCCGTAGCCGACCAGGTAGAGCACGATGATGAGCGGCAGGCCGCGGAACAGGTCCGTGTACCCGGTCGCGAGCATCCGCAGCGGGAAGAACACCGGGTTGCGCAGGCCCCGCACGACCGCGAGCAGGGTGCCGAACACGGCGACGCCGATGGCGCTGAAGAACAGGATCCGGACGTTCAGCCACAGGCCCAGCAGGATGTCCGGGAACGTGTCGATCGCGGTCTCGGGGTCGAAGAACGACTGCTGCACCGCCGCCCAGCCGGGGGTGTTCACGACGCCGAAGTACACGACGGCGAGCACGACCAGGGTGGAGACGACCGACACGACGACCGAACGACGGCCCCGCTGGCGACGGTAGAGCCGACGCTCGAGCTCGACCTGGCTCGGCGCGGGGGCGGCCACCGGGGCGCCGGCGCCTGCTGGCAGCGTCATGCGGTTACTTCAGGACCGGGGTGCCGGTCTCGGACGACAGCCACTTGGTCTGCAGCTCCTGCAGGGTGCCGTCGTCGTCGAGGGTCTTGAGGGCCTTGTCGACCTTGCTCGTGAGCTCCGAGTCCTTCGGCAGGACGAAGCCGAACTGGTCGCCCTTGCCGTCGTCGGGGAACTGCGCCGACACGGTCCCGTCGTCGAGCTGCGCGCCGGACATGTAGAACGCCGTCGGCAGGTCGGTGACGATGGCGTCGATCTGGCCGGACTTGAGTGCGAGCACGGCGTCGTCGTTCGAGTTGAACACCTGCGGGGTGACCCCGAGGACGTCCTTGACGCTCGCGATGCTCGTCGAGCCGGTCGCGACACCGATGGCGTCCTGCTTGAGCGCCGCGATCGTGGTGTCGTCGGCGGCCTTCGACTTCTCCGTCGTGACCACAGCCTGCGTCGTCGTGTAGTACGCGCTCGACATGTCGACGGCCTTCTTGCGCTTCGCGTCGATCGAGAACTGCTGGACGTTGAGGTCCCAGTCCTTCGGGCCCGGGGCGATGGCGCTGTCGAAGGTGCTGCGCTTCCAGACGACGTCGGACTTGCCGTAGCCCATCTCCTTCGCGACGGCGTACGCGACGGCGGACTCGAAGCCCTTGCCGGACTGCGGCTTGTTGTCCTCGACCCAGGGCGAGTACGCCGGGTCACCGGTGGCGATCGTGAGCTTGCCGTCGGTCACGGTGCCGTCGGCGTTGCTGCTGCCCCCGGCGGAGCAGGCCGACAGGGCGAGGGCGGCGACCGCGGCGGTGGCGACGGCGAGGGTGAAGCGGAGGGGACGGGTCACGGTCGGGCCTTCGTGCGAGGGGGGGGGGTGGGGGCAGGTCGAAGTGTACTTCGCGGTGGGATACCAACGCGAAACGGTGTCGCGGTGCTACTCGGCGGCAGAGTCCCCGTCGTCGGCCATCGTGAAGTCGTCGAACGAGAAGCCCGGCGACACCAGGCAGCTCAGCAGCACTTCGCCGTCGCCCGGGATCGTCCGCTGCCACACGCCGCCGCGCACGAACGCCTGCGCGTCGTTCACCCGGTCTCGTCCGGCGTCCGGGCCGAGGGTGATCGTCGCACCGGGCTCGGGGACGTCGCCGTCGCCGCCGAGCTGCAGGTCGACGGGGTCCGGCCCGTGCCACATCCAGATCTCGTCGCTCGTGACCCGGTGCCAGGCGGAGGCCTCGCCCGGGGGGAGCAGGAAGTGGATCAGGGTGGCGGCGGGACGCTCCCCCGCGGGGGTGGTGACCGTCGCCGGCGAGGTCCAGGTGCGGACGTACCAACCCCCCTCGGGGTGCGGTTCCATGCCGAGGGCGATCGCGCGCTTCGGCACGTCGAGCCACTCGATCAGCTCACCGGTGACGGTTCGGCGTGCGGCCATCCCTGGGCGCGGTGCGGTCTCGGTCATCGTTCCTCCTGGTGCGGTGCGGGGATGTCCATGTGCGGGGAAGCCGGTTCGGTGACGACGCCCGCCGCGGCACGGACGACCCCGCGGATCACGGTGGCGGCCGCCCGCCCGGCGCCGTCCTCGACGAGCTCGGCGAGCGCGTCCGGCACGGTACGGGCATCGACGTCGAAGACCGCCAGGTCGGCACGCGCCCCGACGGCGAGGTGCCCGATGCGGTCCGGCCCGACGGCGAGCCCCATCGCGTGCGCGCCACCGAGGGTCGCCGCCGCGAGCAGCCGCTCGTGCAGGTCCCGGTGCCCGTAGCCCTGGGCGCGGGCGATCCGGTGCAGCGCGGTGACGTCGGCCATCAGGTCGAGGGACGGCGACGACGACAGGGAGTCGGTGCCGATGGCGATCGGGCTGCCCTCGCGCAGGTAGTCGGCGACGGGCGGCGGATCGAGGCCGATGACGGCGTTGGAGCGGGGGCACAGTGCGACGGCGGTGCCCCGGGCACGCAGGAGGGCCCGGTCGGCCGCGGTCATGTAGACGCCGTGGGCGATGTGGCAGTCCGGTCCGAGCACTCCGAGGCGGTCGACGAACGCGGTTGCGCTCGCACCGAAGCCCAGGGCTCGCAGCGCCCGGAACGAGGGCACGTTCGCCAGGTGCCAGTCGTTCCCGTGGCCGACGCCGTCGACCCCGTCGAGCCCGGGGACCGGACCGAGGGCGGTGCGCTCCCCCTCGAACGCCGCCTCACCGAGGTGCAGGTGCAGTCGCAGACCGCGCTGCCGCACGATGTCGGGGAGCTCGAGCAGCGGGGCGACCTCGAGCGAGTACGGCGCGTGCGGCGACAGACCCGCACCGGGCGTCGTGGGGATCCGGTCGAGTTCGTCGAGCACCTGGTCGCGACCGTGCGACTGCCAGGCGTCGTTCTCCCAGTCCATGACCTCCCAGTACGCGATGCCGCCGAGCCCGGCGTCCTGCAGCGCGGTGGCGGCCTCGATGTCGGTGACGATGTCCGCGATGCTCGTGACGCCGGCCAGGATCGACGCCCGTGCACCGTCCGCGGCTTCGGCCCGCCAGTCGTGCGGTTCGGCGTAGTCGACGTTGAACGCCGCGGCCCAGTCCTCGAATCCGCCGTACTGGCGCTGGCCGACACTGGCCATGCCGGTGTACTGCAGATGCGAGTGCGCGTTCACGAGTCCGGGCAGGAGCGCACCGCGCCACTGCCGCTCGGTGAACGTCGCGCCGGAACCGGTGAGCTGGTCGATGACCCACGACCGGTCGCCGACGTGCAGGATGCGGCCGTCCTGCACGGCGACCGCGCCGTCCGCGATCGGCGGCGCGGTCATCGGCACGACGACGCGCGCCGAGTGCACCGTGACCGGGTGCGGTCGGGCGCTCACGTGGGGTCTCCGAAACGGTGCGTCCGGACGTCCGGCTCGCGGTCCGCCGGGTGTTCAGGGGGAAGGCCTGGGCCCACGCCGCCGGTTCCGGTCTGACGCGCCAGCGGCAGCCCGGCCGTGCCGGTGGGGAGAGGGCCGACGTGCGTTCCGAAGGCGGCGAGCGCCGCGCGGGCGGTCACGTCGTCGACCGCGGGGTCGATCGGCACGACGGCACGCTCCAGCTCGTCGCCGCGTTCCAGGAGCATCCGGACGGCGCCGAGCTGCACGGCGAAGGACAGGTCCATGATCTCGACCGGGTTGCCCTCGGCCGCGGTGATGTTGATGCAGCCACCGTCGTCGAGCACGATCGGCCCGCCGTCGACGCCGGGGAACACGAACCGCTCGGCCTTCGGCCCCACGGGCCGCCGTTCGACCCCGGCGGCGAGGGCGTCATCGACCGCGATCTCTTGGTCGACCCCACCGGCGACGGCGACGATCGCGCCGTCCGCGCAGGCACGGAGCACCTCGAGGTCGATGGTGTCCGGCACCCCGGTGGCGCTCATCACGAGGTCGGCGTCACGCACCGCCTGGACCAGCGGGGCCACGGCGTACCCGGCGAAGCGGGCCTGCAGGGCGCGGACCGGGTCGGTCTCGGCGACCGTCACCCGGAACCCGAGGGCGGCGAGCACCAGGGCGACCCCTTCGCCGACGTGCCCGAACCCGGCGACCGCCGCCGCGCCTCTCCCCACCGGCACGGCCAGCCCGCCGCTGGCGCGTCGGGCCGGAACCGGCGGCGTGGGCCCAGCCTGCAATCGGTGTGCGCCGGACGCGAGCCCGTCGACCAGGTCGAGCACCGCGAACACCGTCGACTGCCCGGTGCCGTACCGGTTGTCGAAGAACGTCTTGGTGCGGGCGTCGTTCACCGCGATCACGGGGATGCCGAGCTCGCCGCGCGCTGCCAGCACACGCAGGGGCCGCAGGCCGCTCGTGGTCTCCTCGGCGGCGCCGAGCATCGTCGGCAGCAGGTCGGGGCGCTCCTGGTGGGCGAGCCGGATGACGTGTGCCCCGTCGTCGAGCAGGATGTGCGGCGCCGTGTCGAGCATCGCGAGGGCCAGCCGCTTCTGTTCGGCGAGTGTCGCGGTGCTGCTCGCGAACACCGTCAGGCCGGCGGACCGCAGTGCGTCAGCGACGGCGTCGTCGGTCTCGTCGGCGTGGGCGTAGACGACGACCTCGGCACCGGCATCGCGGAGGAGCAGGCTCAGCACCGCCGTCTTGGGTTCGAGGAACATCGCGACGCCGATGCGTGTGCCGCGCAGGAGTCCGCCGTCGCGGAGTTCGGCGGCGACCGACCGGGCGACCGGCATCGACCGCCGGGCCCATCGCAGGCGGGCCTCGGCTGCGGGGTCGTCCTCGGGGTCGCGGCCGGTGGAGACGAGGAAGACGTCGTCGGACAGCATCGGGACGGCGAGGACGCCGGGTCGGGCGGGTGCGACGGGGCCGAAGGCGTCCTCGTCGACGGCGGGCAGGTACCGGCCGGCGTCGATGACGACCAGGGTGGTGCCGCGCGGGCGGTCGGCGGCCTGCTCGACGGCGGGCGTCGATTCCTCGGGCGTGCCGAGACACCAGAGCTGGTCGACCAGGTCGGACGGCTGCTGCGGGTTCGGCTGCTGCTCGTCGGCCTCGCGCGCGCCGAGTGCGGTCAGCAGGTGCCGGAGCGCCGCGGCGTCCCGGGGGTCCCCGCCGATGATGCGGAACCGGCGGGCGGCGACGAGCAGGTTGGTCGCAGCGGCGAACCGCCGGACGGCCGCCGAGGCCCAGGCCAGCGTCGCGGGGTCGGGTGCTGGCGGCATGTGCCAATCGTAGGGCGAGGCCGGGCACGCGCCTGCTGCGGAGGCCTGCGGTCCTGTCGCCCTGCGACGCGGGCTCCGGGAATGCCCGGTGGCGCTCCGACGTACTCTCTGCACATGAGCGATGCGACGACTGCCCCCGACCGCGTGACCATGTTCGGCGCCGACTGGTGCCGCGACTGCCGTCGGTCCAAGGCGCTGCTCGACACCCTCGGTGTGGACTACGAGTACGTCGACGTGGAGCAGGACCTGTCCGCGGCGGACCGTGCCGAGGCGATCAGCGGCCGGAAGAACATCCCCGTCGTGGTGCTGCCGAACGGCAAGCACTTCGTCGAGCCGTCCGACGCCGAGCTGCGCGCCGAGCTCGAGGCCTCCGGCGTCGTCTGAGCCCCACCGGCAACGCGCGGGTGAACATCGGATGAATCAGGCATCATGAGCGCGTGATCATCGACGCTCACCACCACCTCTGGGATCCCGCCGACCGGCCGTACCCCTGGATGGACGACTCGGTCGCCCCGATCCGCCGCCGGTTCGACGTGGACGACCTGCGCGCCGCCGCCCGGAGCACCGACGTCACCCGGACGATCGTCGTGCAGGCCGTGCACGACCCCGGCGAGACCGCCTGGCTCCTCGAGCAGCCCGAGCCGGTCGCCGGGGTCGTCGGCTGGGTGGACCTGACCGCCCCGGACGTCGCCGACCGGATCGCCGCCCTCGCCGCCCTCGTCGCACGACCCGGACGCACCCCCGTGGCCGGGAACCGCCTGGTCGGCATCCGGCACCAGGCGCAGGACGAACCGGACCCGGACTGGCTCGCCCGGCCCGAGGTCGTCCGAGGCGTCCGCGCCCTCGCCGCCGCCGGCCTGGTGTTCGACCTGCTCGTCCGCGCACGGGAGCACCGTGCAGCGCTGACACTGGTCGACGCCGTGCCCGAGGCCTCGTTCGTCCTCGACCACGCCGGCAAGCCCGACATCGCGGGCGAGGACCCCG
Source organism: Curtobacterium sp. MCBA15_007 (assembly GCF_001864905.1). Lineage (NCBI taxonomy): Bacteria > Bacillati > Actinomycetota > Actinomycetes > Micrococcales > Microbacteriaceae > Curtobacterium > Curtobacterium sp. MCBA15_007. The sequence continues at coordinate 690,004 of NZ_MJGM01000001.1, read as the reverse complement.
GGTGGCCGAGCCGGATGGATGACTTCGCCGCACGCCCCAACGTCGCCTGCAAGGTGTCCGGCCTGTTCACCGAGGCCGGCCCGGAGTGGCGACGGCAGCCGGTCGACCGGTACGTCCGCGCCGTGGTCGAGCGGTTCGGCCCGGCGCGGTCGATGTTCGGGTCGGACTGGCCGGTCTCGACACTCGCCACGACCTACGACGACGTGGTCCGACGCACCACCGAGGCGCTGGCCGACCTGAGCCCGGACGAGCGCCAGGCGATCCTCGGCGGTACGGCGGAGCGCACCTACCTGCATGACAGGACCCTCAGCACCCGGAACCTTGTCGACACCTCGGACCAGACATAGGATGTCTCTGGTTGCGCCGGTGCAGCCAGAGAGCGAGGAACGATGCAGTTCGCACGACTCGGCCCCGCGGACGACGAGATCCCCGTCGCGGTCGACACCGACGGCGAGGTCCTCGACCTCCGCCCGATCACGACCGACATCAGCGGCGCCTTCCTGGCAGCGGACCCGGTCACCCGCGTCCGGCACGCGCGCGACGCCGGCGACGTCCGGGTGCTGCCCGACGCCGAGGGCCTGCGGCGCGGCGCACCGGTGGCCCGCCCCGGCAAGGTCGTCTGCATCGGCCTGAACTACCGCGACCACGCCGCCGAGACCGGCGCCGAGATCCCGACCGAGCCGATCGTGTTCATGAAGGACCCGATGACGGTGATCGGCCCGGACGACCAGGTCCTGATCCCCCGCGGCAGCGAGAAGACCGACTGGGAGATCGAACTCGCCGTCGTCATCGGCGCCACCGCCCGGTACTGCGACTCCGACGAGGCGGCGAGCGCCTGCATCGCGGGCTACGCCATCGCGAACGACGTCTCCGAACGCGCCTTCCAGCTCGAGCGCGGCGGGCAGTGGGACAAGGGGAAGTCCTGCGAGACGTTCAACCCGCTCGGCCCGTGGCTGGTCACCCCCGACCAGGTCGACCCGGCGGCGCTCGCGCTCCGGCTCACCGTCAACGGCGAGGTGCGGCAGGACGGCACCACCGCCGACATGATCTTCCGACCCGTCGAGATCGTCCGGTACCTGTCGCAGTTCATGGTGCTGTACCCGGGCGACGTCATCAGCACGGGCACCCCGGCCGGGGTCGCCCTCGCAGGACACGCGCCGTACCTGCAGCCCGGCGACGTGGTCGAACTCACCGCCGACGGGCTCGGCTCGCAGCGCCAGACCGTAGGAGCAGCCTGATGACCGACACCACCGACCAGACCGGCACCACCGGCACCACCGGGACGCCCGGCAGCCACGCGGGTCTCCGCGCGATCGTCACCGGCGGCGCCTCCGGCATCGGCGCGGCCATCGCGGCAGCCCTGCGGGAGCGCGGCGCAGCGGTCGCCGTGCTCGACCTGCAGCCGTCCACCGCCGAGGGACTCGTCTCCGTCACCTGCGACGTGTCGTCCGACGAGTCCGTCCGTGCCGCCGTCGCGTCGGCCGTCGACCAGCTCGGCGGTCTCGACGTGCTCGTGAACAACGCCGGCATCGGCGCTCAGGGGAGCGTCGAGGACAACACCGACGACGAGTGGCGCCGCGTGTACGAGGTCAACGTGCTCGGTGCCGTTCGCCTGTCCCGCGCCGCACTCCCCCACCTCCGGGCCTCCGACAGCGCGAGCATCGTCAACACCTGCTCCGTCGCGGCCACCGCCGGGCTCCCCCAGCGTGCGCTGTACTCGGCCACGAAGGGGGCGATCTCCGCACTCACCCGCGCGATGGCAGCCGACCACGTCCGCGAGGGCATCCGCGTCAACGCCGTCAACCCGGGCACCGCCGACACCCCGTGGATCGCACGGCTCCTGTCGACCGCGGACGACCCGGCAGCCGAACGCGCCGCGCTCGAGGCACGCCAGCCGCACGGCCGACTGGTGCAGGCAGCCGAGGTGGCCGAGGCGGTCGCCTACCTGACGAGCCCGCTCGCCCGGTCGACGACGGGCGTCGAGCTGGCGGTCGACGGCGGGATGCAGGCGCTCCGGCTGCGGCCGGCGTGATCGCGCCACGGCTCCGCCGCACGGCCTGGAGGCCCGTCCCGGGTATCGTCGGGACGTCCCGTCGCACAGGCGGCCGGGTCCACAGGAGGTGGTGACGTGGCGTCGTTGACCGACGATGCGATCGCACGCATCCAGCAGATGATCGTGAGCGGCGAGCTCCAACCCGGCCAGCGCCTCCCGCCCGAGAAGGAACTGAGCGAGTCGCTCGGCCTGTCGCGGAACAGCCTGCGTGAAGCGGTGAAGGCGCTCGAGCTCATCCGCGTGCTCGACGTCCGACGCGGCGACGGCACGTACGTGACGTCCCTCGAACCGGGCGTCCTGCTCGAGGCGGTGTCGTTCGTCGTCGACATGCACCACGACCGGTCGCTCGTCGACCTGCTCGAGGTGCGACGCATCCTGGAACCGGCGTCCGCCGTCCTGGCGACCGCGCGTGCCACGGAACAGCAGATCGACGAACTCGCGACCCTGATGCAGTCCGTCACCGACGACACCGGCGTCGAGGACCTTGTCGCCCACGACCTGTTGTTCCACTCGACCATCGCGGGCATCGGCGGCAACCAGTACCTGTCCGGACTGCTCGACGCCCTGTCGAGCAAGACGGTGCGGGTGCGGGTGTGGCGGGGGCTGACCCAGAACGGCTCGGTGCAGCGGACCCTCGACGAGCACGCGGCCATCGTCGACGCCATCCGACGCCGCGACCCGCAGCTCGTGCAGGCCCTCGTCGTGTCCCACGTCGAAGGGGTCGAGCGCTGGTTGCGGCGCTCCCTGGACTGAACCCGACAATCCTCCCAGGTAGTTCCGTGTTTCGTTGGCCGTCGGCCCACAGCACGGCGTCTTGCCGCTGCTCGGACCGGCCGCAGAACAAGGAGAACACCATGGGCGTCATCGGCACCATCATCGGACTGATCGTCGTCGGCCTCATCGCCGGCGCCATCGCACGACTCGTCGTTCCGGGCAAGCAGCACATCTCCATCCCCATGACGATCCTGCTCGGCATCATCGGCTCGTTCGTGGGCGGGTTCCTCGGGTTCCTGATCTTCCGCCACGACCTGGCCGACGGCTTCTTCCAGCCTGCCGGCATCATCGGGTCGATCATCGGCGCGATCATCGTGCTGCTCATCTACGTGCGTGTCTCGGGCCGCGGCTCGCGCAACCGCTAGTCGCACCAGTCGGCCTCGCCGGCGCACTACCGAAGGCACCCCGAACCGCGCAACCGCGTGGCCGGGGTGCCTTCGTCGTGCGTGGGTCAGGTGTCGAGCAGGCCCGCAGCACGCAGGTCGTCCCAGAGCGCCTCGGGCACGACGGCGGCGGCCCGGGCGACGTTCGAGCGCACCTGGTCGGCGGACTGCACGCCGAGGGCGATCGCGGCGACCGCCGGGGCCCGCCGTGGGAACGCCAGCGCGGCCTCGGGCAGGGTGACCCCGTGGCGGTCGCACACGTCGGCGATGGCGTTCGCCCGCGCGAGCAACCGCGCGGGCGCCTCGGCGTAGTCGTAGGTCGCGCCGGCCGCGGGGCGCTCCTGTCCGAGGAGCCCCGAGTTGTAGACGCCGACCGCGACGACCGCGACACCCAGCGCCGCGCACCGGTCGACGAGCGCCGCCGCCGGTTGCTCGAGCAGCGTGTACCGGCCGGCGAGCATGACGACGTCGCAGAGCCCGGTGTCGACGGCCGCCGACAGCGCCTCGACGGAGTTCGACCCGACGCCGACCGCCCGCACGACGCCCTCGTCGCGGAGCTCGGCGAGGGCCGGCAGCGCCTGGGTCAGGCCGTCGGTGAGCGAGTAGACGTCCGGGTCGTGCAGGTAGGCGACGTCGACGTGGTCGAGCTCGAGCCGACCGAGCGAATCGTCGAGCGAGCGCCGCACGCCCGAGGGCGACGGGTCCCACTGCCGCACGGTGTCGTCCGGAACCGCGAAGCCCCCGGACGCCAGGTCGTCGCCGTCGCCGCGCCCCGGCACGAGCACCCGCCCGACCTTCGTCGACACGAGGAACTCCTGCCGGGGGCGTCCGGCGAGCGCCGCCCCGAGCCGTCGTTCGGACAATCCGAGGCCGTAGTGCGGAGCGGTGTCGAACCCGCGCACCCCGGCGTCCCAGGCGGCGTCGACCGTGTCGCGGGCGTCGTCGTCGGAGACCGGACGGAGCAGGTTGCCGATGCCGGCCCCACCGAACCAGAACGGCCCACGCTCCAGGTCGAGGGCGAGGTCCGTCACGGGGCCACCTGGTCCGCGCCGTCCACCTGGTCCGCCAGCGACCAGACCCGCGGGACCCCGTCGTCGTCGCCCGAGTAGTCGTCGGCCGCCTCGAGCAGCGGGTTGATCGTCTCCTGCCACTCGGCGTTGACCGGGTCGTCGGCGAGCGCTCGGCGCATCGCGCGGTGGTCCTCGACCTCGATCAGGTGGACCAGGTCGAGCCCGTCCCGCCAGATCGTCCAGTCGTGCACGCCGGCCTCGCGCAGTCGTGCCGCGAGCGCGGGCGGGACCGAGGCGTGCACGGTGTCGTACGCCGCCTCGTTCCCGGCCCGCAGTCGCGTCCGCGTCAGGATCCGCTGCATCAGTCGCGCAGGAACAGCTCGACGACGGGGACGGCGACGTCGGGTCGCACGATGGGCAGCGTCAGGGTGAGGGTGCCGGCGGGCTGGCCGCCGAGCCCGGTGTTCTGCGCTCGGGTGCCCGGCGGGATCTCGCGGAAGTGGATCTCCGACGCGTCGTTGAGCAGCTGCGCGTACGCCACCTTGCCCGCCAGGTCGGGCAGGTGCACGTGCTCGAACGGCCAGGCGAACAGGTGCAGGTACAGGCGGTTCCCGCTCTGCGTGTAGACGGTGTTCCGCGGGGCGACGAACTTCGCGGGTCCGGCGCCGTACACCGAGCGGGCGTGCTGGTGCATCCACGTCCCGATGCCCTCGAGCGTCCGGCGGGAGACCCCGTCGAACTCACCGCGACCGGTCGGCCCGATGTTGAGCAGCATGTTCCCGTTGTTCGAGACGCCGTCGACGAGCATGCGGACGAGCAGGTCGACCGGCTTCAGGTTCAGGTTGTCGCGGTCGTAACCCCACGAGCCGTTCAACGTCTGGCAGGCCTCCCACGGCACCGGGACCCCGCCGACCTCCATCGGCTTGTCGGGCTGGTACTGCTCCGGGGTGACCAGGTCACCGGGGATGTCGAGCCGGTCGTTGACGATGATGCCCGGTTGCAGGCGCTTCGTCAGCGCCATGAGTTCCTCGGAGCCCCACTCGTCGCGACCCTTGCCGCCCCAGATGTCCTCGTGGTCGTTGTCCCGGTACGAGAAGTCGTAGAACAGGTAGTCGATCTGCCCGTAGTCGGTGAGCAGCTCCTCGATCTGACCGTGGAGGTACTCGCGGTAGCTCGACATGTCGCGGCCCTCGTTGAACGCCTCGATCTCCTCCGCCGAGTCGTCGCGCCGGGGGTGCACGCCGTCGACGGTGAAGTCCGGGTGGTGCCAGTCGATGAGCGAGTGGTAGAAACCGACCCGCAGCCCCTCGGCACGGACGGCGTCGACGAACTCCCGAACGATGTCCCGGCCGAAGGGGGTGTTCGTGGACTTGTAGTCGGTGAGTGCGGTGTCCCACAGGCAGAAGCCCTCGTGGTGCTTCGTGGTGAGGACGACGTACTTCATCCCCGCCGCGCGCGCACGGCGGGCCCAGTCGGCGGCGTCGAACAGGTCCGGGTCGAAGTGGTCGAAGTACTTCTGGTAGTCGGCGTCGGTGATCCGTTCGTGGTTCTTCACCCACTCGTGCCGTGCCGGCAGGGCGTAGAGCCCCCAGTGGATGAACATGCCGAACCGGTCGTGGGAGAACCACGCGGGGAACCCCGCGGGATCCGTCGCGGTCTGCGGGTCGGCAGGTGCGGTGATGGTCATGAGGCCAGTGTTCCTTTCAGTGGAGGACGAGGGAAGACGTCCGGCGGCGTCACCGGCCACCGAGACCGCTGGTGACGATCCCCTTGACCAGGTGCTTCTGGAGCAGGATCAACAGGATCACGGTGGGCAGCATCGAGATCACCGACGCCGCCATCACGAGGTTCCACTCGGAGCCCTGCTGCCCGAAGAACTGCTGCAGGCCGAGCGGGATGGTGCCACGGGCCTCGACGTCGTTGACGATGACGAGCGGCCAGAGGAACGAGTTCCAGTACGCGATGAACGAGAACACGGCGAGGACCGCCATCGTCGGCCGGGCGAGCGGGAGCATCACCGAGAAGAACGTCCGGATCGCTCCGGCACCGTCCACCCGGGCGGCGTCGTCGAGCTCCTGCGGCACTGTGAGGAAGAACTGCCGCACCAGGAACGCGCCGAGGGCCGTGAACGCCCACGGGATGATGAGCGCCTGGAACGTGTCGACCCACCCGAAGCCCTGCATCATCACGTACATCGGGATGACGAGGACGTCCTGCGGGATCATCAGCGTCGCGAGGAACAGGACGAACACCGTGTTCCGGCCGCGCCACCGCAGTCGTGAGAACGCGTAGCCGGACAGCACCGCGACGGCGACGTTGATCGCGGTGCCGGCCGCGGCGACGAACACGCCGTTCAGGATGAACCGGGCGAACGGCAGGTAGGTGAACGCCTGCGCGTAGTTGCCCCACTCGATGGACGAGCCCCACAGTGTCGGCGGGGTCGTGAACACGTCGGCCGACGGCTTCAGGCTCGTCGCCACCATGTAGATGAGCGGCGAGACGAACAGCAGGGCCACCAGGCACAGCAGCACGTACCCGACCGCGTGGCGCACCCTGCCGGCCTGCCGGTGCGTGCGGGGCAGCGCCCGCGGGTTGATCGTCCGGTTGGACGAGGTCAGCTCACTCATAGTGCACCCACCGCTTCTGTCCGAGGAACTGGACGGCCGTGATGCCGAGGATGATGACGAACAGCACCCACGCCCCGGCCGATGCGAGCCCGAGCTGCTGGGTCTGGAACCCGGTGTTGTAGATGTACTGCACCAGGGTCTCGGTCGCGGTGCCGGGACCGCCCTTCGTCAGGACGAACGGCTGCACGAACACCTGGAACGAGGTGATCAGGGTCATCATCGTCGCGAAGAAGATCGACGGCGAGATGAGCGGGAACTTGATCCGCCAGAACATCTGCCAGGCGTTCGCCCCGTCGAGCTGGGCAGCCTCGATCTGGTTCTCCGGCACCGAGTCGAGCGCCGCCGAGAAGATCAGCATGTTGTAGCCGAACCCCTGCCAGACGCTCATCGCGACGACGGCGAGCATCGCCCAGTGGTCGTCCGCCAGGAAGTTCGGGGCGTGCACGCCGACGGTCGACTGCAGCGTCGCGTCGATGGCGCCGCCCGGCTGGTACAGCATCCGCCAGACGACGACGTTCGCGACGATCGGCGTGATCGTCGGGATGAAGAACAGCACGCGGAAGACGTGCCGGTGCCGGATCTTCGGGGTGAGCCAGGCCGCGAGTCCGAGGGACACGACCAGGTTGAGCGGCACGTAGAGCACGACGAACAGCACCGTGTTGAGCGTGACCGTCCGGAAGATCGGGTCGGAGAACAGCTGCGCGTAGTTCGACAGGCCGGCCCACGAGCGTTCACCGAGCATCGGCCAGTTCATGAAGCTCACGACGAGCGACGCCAGGATCGGGAACGCCGTGAACACGACGAGGCCGATCGAGTGCGGTGCGGCGAACGCCGCGCCCCACCACGAGCGGCGGCCGAGCTCGGCGTCGGCGCCGCCGGTCTTCCGGCGGGGCGCCGCGCCGGTCGCGACCGCGACCGCGGGGGCGGGCAGCGCCGCCTCGGCGGGTGGGTCCTGGATGGTGGTCATGCGACGACCTCCTCGTCGTTCGCGCGGTCCTGAACAGGGTGGGGATCGGACGGGAGGCCCGTGGCGGGGCCGTGGCGGGCCTCCCCGTCCGTCAAGGGGTGACGCCCGTCACTGCGAGCCGAGCTGGCTCGCGATGGACGACATCGTGTCCTTGCCGGAGGTCTGTCCGTTCACCGCCTGCAGGGCGTACTGCGCGAAGAGCTGGTTGAGCTGGTCGCTCTGCTTGTTGCCGGGCAGCGGGGTGGCGTTCTCGAGCCCCGTCTTCAGGGCGTCCTCGACCCCGTCGATGCCGGCGTTGTCGTACCAGGCCTGCTGCGCCGCGGTGCGTGCCGGGAAGGCGCGACCCTGCTCGGCGAGCGAGGTGAGCGTGGCCTCGTTCGTCATCGTCGTGATGGCCTTGAACGCCTGCTCGGGGTACTTGCACTGCTTCGAGATGCCGAAGCCCGACCCGGCGGCGAACGAGCTGGGTCCGTCCGTGCCCGAGGGGATGGTCGTGATGCCGAGGTCGAACTGCACCTTGGCCTTCTGGCTGATGATCGACCACGGACCGTCGCTGTACATCGCGACGTCACCGGACACGAACGCGTTGTCGTCGGTGGAGCCGTCCGTGCTCGCCTGCGTGGCGTAGCCGTCCTTGACCAGGCTGCCGATCCAGTCGAGCCCCTCGGCGAACTTCGTGTTCGAGGCGTCGAGCGTGCCGTCGGCCCCGATGACCCGACCGCCGTTGTAGCCGAGGATCATCGACTCGAGGGGGATGTCCTCGACGCTCGTGCCCCAGATCGGCGTGCCGGCGGCCTTGAGCTGCTTCGCGGCGTCCTCGAACTCGTCGACCGTCCAGCCCGGCTTCGGCTCGGGGACGCCCGCCTTGTCGAAGATGTCCTTGTTGTAGAACATGACCATGGGGCCGGTGTCGTACGGCAGCCCGTAGAGCTTGCCGTCGACCTTCATGCCGTCGAGCCCGGTCTGGTCGTACTCGCTCAGGTCGAGGTCGGCCTGCTTCGCCATGTCGTCGATCGGCACGAGCACGTCCGTGTAGTTCGCGGCGCGGAGCGACTGGATGCTCACGATGCACGGGGCGGTGCCGGTGGACAGCTGCGTGCGGAGCTTCGTCCAGTAGTCGTTGAACGGGGAGCCCTGGATCGACACGTCCACGTCGTCGTCGGTCTTGACGGTGTCGGCGACCTTCTGCCACGCGGCCTTGTCCTCCTTCCCGGCGATCCACATGGCCCAGGTGAGGGAGTCCTTCGACTGGCCGTCGCTGGCGTTGCTGCCAGCGGAACAGCCGGTGAGCGCGAGCAGGGCAGCTGCTGCTGCCGCCAGCCCGGCGGTACGTCGTCGTTGCATCGGTGTCTCCACTTCGTCGTGGTGATGGGGTGTGCGGGGAGGGGGGAGTCAGGCGACCCGGACGGCGTCCGGGACGTGCGCTGCGTCGGACTCGGCCCAGACCGGGCCGTCCGGGAACGCGTGGGTGGTCAGGGTGTCGGCGAGCATCTCGGTGCCGGCGCCGGGCGCGGTCGGCGGCCAGTAGCGGCCGTCGTGGACGTCGACCGGGGTCACGAAGTGCTCGTGCAGGTGGTCGACGAACTCGATGCACCGGGTGTCGAGGTCGCCGGTCAGGGCGACCGCGTCGAACATCGACAGGTGCTGCACCGCCTCGCACAGGCCGACACCGCCGGCGTGCGGGCAGACACGGACGCCGTGCTTCGCGGCGAGGAGCAGGATCGCCAGGTTCTCGTTCACCCCGGCGACCCGGGTGGCGTCGATCTGCAGCACCGACATCGACCCGGCCTGGATCAGCTGCTTCGCGATCACGCGGTTCGCCATGTGCTCCCCCGTCGCGACCGGGATCGGGGCGATGCGCCGGGCGATCTCGGCGTGGGCCAGGATGTCGTCCGGGCTCGTGGGCTCCTCGACCCACGCGATGTCGAAAGGGCGGAGCCGGTCGATCCACGCCACGGCCTCGTCGACGTCCCAGCGCTGGTTCGCGTCGATCGCGATCCGGACGTCCGGGCCGACGGTGGCGCGGGCGATGCCCATCCGTCGGACGTCCTCGTCCACGTCGCCGCCGACCTTGAGCTTGATCTGGGTGAACCCGTCGTCCACGGCTTCGCGGCACAGCCGCGCGAGCTTCTCGTCGTCGTAGCCGAGCCAGCCCGGGGTCGTCGTGTAGGCGCGGTAGCCCTCGCGCTCCAGACGGGCACGGCGTTCGGCACGCAGCGGTTCGGCGGCGCGGAACAGCTCGAGCGCCTCGGCCGGGGTGATCGCGTCGGTCAGGTACCGGAAGTCGACCAGGTCGACGAGTTCCTCGGGGCGCAGGTCGGCGAGCAGGGCCCAGAGCGGCTGCCCCGCACGTTTCGCCCGCAGGTCCCACAGGGCGTTCACCACGGCGCCGATCGCCATGTGCATGACGCCCTTCTCCGGGCCGAGCCACCGCAGCTGCGAGTCGTGCACCATCGCGCGCCAGGTGCCGCCCATGTCGGCCAGGACCGCCTCGGCATCGGCGCCGACGACGTGCCCGCGGAGCGCCGCGATCGCCGACTCCTGCACCTCGTTGCCGCGGCCGATGGTGAAGACGAAGCCGGTGCCGACCAGGCCGTCGAGCGCGTCGGTGGTGATCTCGACGTAGGCGGCGGAGTAGTCGGGAGCGGGGTTCATGGCGTCGGACCCGTCGTGCTCTCGCGAGGTCGGGAACCGGATGTCGTGCACGTGCAGACCGGTGATGCGGCTCATCTGTGTCTCCTGCCGTCCGGTCTCCGTCGACCGAACGGTGCAATCAAAACATCCGATGTCTTGCGCGTCAAGAGCCGTGTTCGTGCCGTTTCGGCGAAAGTCACCCCGCAACCGTCCGATGACTGCGCATGCGGCGGTCTGGACGCATCAACGGCCTGGAGGCGCGGTGCGGGTCGGTCCCGCACCGCGCCTCCAGGCCGTTCTCGCCCCCGCGCCGGGGGCGACGCGATGGTCGCGCCGGTCAGGCGGAGGCGAGCCGCCCCATCTCGGCGACGACCGCACGCAGCCGCGCCGCGAGCTCGTCGCGCGAACCGTCCGCCGACCGGTGGGCCGACTCGATCACGGCGGCCATCACCAGCGTGGTCGCGGTCCGCGCGGTGTCCTCGCCGACCCGCTCGGCAGCGACCGTCAGGACCGTCTGCCGGGCGTGCGCCATCCACTGCATCATCGCCGGGACCATCTCCGGCCGAGCCCGGACGAGCTCCTTCATGCGCCGACGGTCCTGTGGCAGGGTGACCGTCTGCGCGACGAGCTCGCAGAGGTCCGACACCAGCGGACCCGCGGAACCGAGGAACACTGCGCGCGCCGCGTCCGGGACCATCGTCGCCGGCAACCCGAGGGCCGCCTCGGCCTTCGACGGGAAGTAGTTGAAGAACGTCCGCGGGGAGACCCCGGCGTCCGCGCAGATCTGCTCCACCGTCACCCCGGCGAGCCCCCGATCGGTGACCAGGGCGAGTGCCGACCGGTGGATGGCGGACCGGGTCTGCTGCTTCTTGCGTTCCCGCAGGCCGCAGTCGCTCGCGACGATGTCCTCGGTGGTGGTGGTCTGGTGCACGTGCTGCGCTCCGTCCTGCTCTCGGGTCCGTGCGACGCCGGGCCTCCGCGTCGTGTGACGAGGAGGCCCGGCGGGGTTTAGTCCTTGGACCGACCGCCCTGGACCGGGATCGAACCGGTGACCGGGGCGGTGGGCGAGCCCATCGTGTCCGCGGCCCGCACGGCCTGCGCTTCGAGGTCGTCGGCGGTGCCGGCGTCGTCCGCCTGCTCCTGCAGGGCCGAGCTCTTGCGGAGCGGCGGCGCCTTGAAGAAGAAGCTCAGGACGAACGCGAGCAGGATCACCGAGAAACCGACCCAGTAGACGGTCACGGCCGAGGCGTTGAACCCCGACATGAACGGCCGGGTCAGGGCCGGGTCCGCACCGTTGAGGTAGGACGTGTCGCTCGTCTCGGCGTTCGAGTCCTTCGAGTCGTTCGCGCCCTTGTCGATCTGCTTCGACAGCTCCGGGGCGAGCTGGTCCACCCAGTAGGTGCGCTGCGACGAGTCGGACCAGTCGACGACGAGTCGGCCGTCCTGCACGCTGGCGTGCGCCTTGTCGGCGGCTGCGGTGAGCGCCTGCTGCCGCACCGCATCGGGAGCACCGGCGGTGGCCGCGGTCACCTGGTCGGTGGCGGTGTCGAGCCCGGACTGCACCTGCTGCTGGAGCGGGGTGACGATCGGGTTCCAGATCTGGTCCATGACACCCTGGTTCGCCTTGGCGCTCGCGACCGTCGGGTCGAGCGCCGCGGTGAGGGCGGGCTTCAGGTTCGACTGGTCCGCCGTGGCGTGCAGGATGTTCGTCGGCATGAGCGAGAACAAGACGGACAGCAGCACGGCGGTGCCGAGCGTGCCACCGATCTGGCGGAAGAACGTGGCGGACGACGTCGCGACACCCATGTCCCGCGGCTGCACCGCGTTCTGCGACGCCAGGGTGATGCTCTGCATGAGCTGGCCGAGCCCGAGACCGATCAGGAACATGCCGATCATCAGGAACCACAGCGGCTTGTCGATCGTCATGAACGTCAGGACGACGTAGCCGAGCGACACCAACGCCGTCCCGATGACCGGGAAGATCCGGTATCGGCCGGTACGGGCCACGATCTGCCCCGACGCGATCGAGGCGATCATCAGGCCACCGATCATCGGCAGCGTGGCGAACCCGGACTCCGTCGGCGTGAGACCGGTGACGATCTGCAGGTACAGCGGGATGGTGAGCATCGCACCGAACATCGCGAAGCCGACCAGGAAGCCCAGGACGGTCGCCATCGAGAACGTGGCCGAGCGGAAGAGCTTGAGCGGGATGATCGCGTCGTCCTGCATGCGGGTCTCGATCACCAGGAAGGCGACGAGGCCGAGTGCGCCGATGCCGTAGCAGGCCAGCGCGCTCGCCGAACCCCAGCCCCACGTGCGACCCTGCTCCGCGACGAGGAGCAGCGGTGCCAGCGTGACGATGACCGAGGTCGCGCCCCACCAGTCGATGCGCGGCTTCGCCCTGGCCTCGCCGAACTTCGGCAGGTGCAGGAACGCGATCACCATGAGCAGCGCCGCGACGCCGATCGGCACGTTGATCAGGAACACCCAGCGCCAGCCGGTGATGCCGACGATCGAGCTCGCACCGGCGAACAGTCCGCCGATGAGCGGGCCGATGACGGACGAGATGCCGAAGACCGCCAGGAAGTAGCCCTGGTACTTCGCGCGCTCACGGGGCGCGAGGATGTCGCCCATGATCGCCAGTGGCAGCGACATCAGCGCACCGGCACCGATGCCCTGGAACGCGCGGAAGGCGGCCAGCATGGTCATCGACGTCGACAGGGTCGAGAGCAGTGACCCGAGGATGAAGACCGCGATGCCGAAGATGTAGAGCGGGCGACGCCCGAAGACGTCGGAGAGCTTGCCGTAGATGGGCGTGGTGATGGTCGACGCGATCAGGTATGCGGTCGTGACCCAGGCCTGCTGGTCGAGGCCGTGCAGGTCGTCGCCGATCGTACGGATCGCGGTACCGACGATCGTCTGGTCGAGCGAGGACAGGAACATGCCCGCCATCAGGCCGTAGATGACGAGCAGGATCTGGCGGTGCGACATGATCGGCTTGCCCGGCGTGCTCGCCGGGGAGTCCTGTCGTCCGCGCGACACCTCGACGGGTGCGGTGGCAGTGGACATGCGGTGTTCCTCACAGGGGGTGTGGCGTGGTGGTCGTCGGCCTGGTCGGGACCCCAAATCAGGATCAACCTTGCAGGCTATGCAACTTTACACCGCAAGCACCTTTGCCGCCAACGCAAAGTTGCCGAGCGTGCACGTTTGTGTACGGGTTCTCAGGTAGCGTCGGGTCATGGGGCGAACCACCTGGACCGACGTACCGACGACGCTGCGGCAGCAGGTGGAGGGGGTGCTGGGCGGGCCCGTCGTGACCGCCGAGTCGCAGGCGAGCGGGTGGTCCCCCGGCAGCGCCGACCGCGTGACGACCGGGGCCGGACGACGCGCCTTCGTGAAGACGGTGTCGCGCTCGCGCAACGAAGCGGCCTTCGAGCTGCACCGGCGCGAGGCCACGGTCATGGCGCAGCTGCCGACCACCGTGCAGGCGCCGCGACTGCTCGACGCACTGCACACCACCGTCGACGGCGACGACTGGGTCGCGCTCGTGCTCGACGACGTCGCGGGACAGCACCCGGGCAGCCACCTCGACGGTTCGGACACGACGGCCGTGCTCGACGCGCTCGACACCCTGCCGCTCGCGACCGGCGCCCTGGCGGCACTCCCCCGCATCGCCGAGGACCTGCGCGGCGAGTTCGGGGCCTGGGACCGGATGCTGACCGACGACGCGACCGCCGCCCGCGTCGCCGAGGTCGTGCCGCCGCACGTGCTCGACGCCGGCCCCGCGATCGCCCGTGCGGCATCGCAGGCGGCCGCGCTCGTCGACGGCGAGCACCTCGTGCACGCCGACTGCCGAGCGGACAACCTGCTCGTCGACGGCGGCGGGCTCGTCTGGGTGGTCGACTGGCCCTGGGCGAGCGTGGGTGCGCACTGGCTTGACCCACTGACCTACCTGCTCGACACCCTCGTGCGTGGTGAGGACGCCGACGTCGAGCACCACCTCGCCACGCACCCGGTGTTCGCCGAGGTTCCGGCCGACACGATCGACGCCGTGCTGGCCGGGCTCGCCGGGCTGTTCTTCGAGCACGCCCTGCCGCCGGCGCCACCGAACATGCCCACGATCCGCGACTTCCAGCGGCGCGAGGGCGTGGCGGCCGCCGAGTGGCTGCTCCGCCGCTGGGCCGACTGACGGCTCGTCCGCGGACGCCGGGGGACGCATCTGTCCAGGGAGCGCAGCGCGCCGGAGCGTACGGTCCACCGCATGACTGACGAGCACCGCACCCCGCGCCCCGAAGACGACGCCGCGCGCCTCGGTCTCGTCGTCGTCGGCGAGGCAGCAGCCCTGCAGTCCGGCGACGAAGCGGCGTTGGACGCGAGCGAGCAGAACATCCGCGACACGATCGACGAGCTGGTCGACGAGCCCCTGACGCAGCGGCAGGAAGAGGTCGTCGAGCGACTCGCCGCGGCCGGTGGGACCCTGACCGCTGGGCTCAGCGGCGCCCTCGCCGCACAGAGCGGACGCAGCGTCGACGACGTGCTCGAGGGCGCCGCTCGCAGTGTCGTCTGGCAGCAGCGGCTGGCCGACCAGCGCGAGGACGCCGGGTCGCAGCAGCGTGAGGACGCCGGTGGGCAGCAGCGCGACCAACAGGACGAGAACGGGCGCGGCGAGGGCTGACCCCCGACGCGCCCGCCGAACGGGTCCGCTCGGTTACTCGACCGGTTCGGCCTGCGGCGCCGCCTGCTCGCGCACGACGGCACGGGCGGCTGCCTGCCCCGTCGTGGTGCTCTTCACGATGTCGCTCAGGGTGAACCCGGCGGTGGCACCGAGCAGCGCATCGACCTCGCTGAACTGGCTGACGACGCTCTTCGACAGTGCGCCGGCGCCGTCGGAGGACACCACGGTGAGCGTGTCGATGTTGCTCATCGGAGCAGCGAGCTCGCGGGCGATGCTCGGCAGTGTCTCGATCGCCTTGACCCGCAGGACGGCCTCGGAGTGCTGTGCGAGCGCGTCGGCCTGCGCCTTGGTCGCATCGGCCTCGGCCTGACCCTTCGCACGGATCGCGTCGGCGGCGGCTTCACCCTCGGCGCGTGAGGCGTCGGCGGCGAGCTTGCGGGCATCCGCCTCGGCCTTCGCCTCGGCCGCGACGGCCTCGGCGGAGATCCGGCGGGCCTCGGCCTGGGCGCGTGCGGTCTCGACCTGGGCACCGGCAGCGGCTTCGGCCTCGACGCGGGTCTTGCGCGCCTGGGCCTCTGCGACGGCGGAGACCTCGGACTCGAGCTCGGCACGACGCAGTTCGGCACGCTTCTGGGCGGTGATCTGCTCCTGCTCGACGACGCCCTGGGACGCACGCGCCTGGGCGAGCGGGCCGGCGGCAGCGGCTTCGGCGGACGCACGGTCGGCGTCGAGCTGCAGCGCGGCACGACGGATGGCCAGGGTGTTCTCGGCCTCGGCGATCGCCTGGTCGGCGGTCGCGCGGGCCTCCCGCGCTTCACGGTCGGCCTGGGCCTCGGCGTTCTCGGCCTCGAGTCGCACGCGTGCACGCTCGGCACGACCGAGGTCACTGATGTACTCGTTGCGGTCCGAGATGCCCTTGATCTCGAACGAGTCGACGTCGAGCCCCTGGCTGTGCAGGGCGTCCTTCGCGACGTCGAGCACGGCGACGGTGAGCTGGTCGCGCTTGCGGATGATGGTCGACACGTCGGTCGCACCGATCGAGGCGCGGAGCGAACCGGACAGGACCTCGCGCGCGAAGTCGTCGATCTTCTTCTCCTGCCCGAGGAACCGCTGCGCGGCAGCCCGGATCGAGGCGTCGGTCTCGCCGACCTTGACGAGCGCGACCGCTTCGACGTCGATGGTGACCCCTCGGGAGTCCTGCGCGTTGACGTTGATGTCGATCGCGCGCGAGCTGAGCGACAGCTTCGCGACCTTCTCGAAGAAGGGTCGGACGAGCACGCCGGCGCCGAGCACGACCTTGATGCCGGACTCGACGGTCTCGGTGCCGTCGTCGTTCTTGACCTTGCGCGAGCGCTTGCCGGTGATGATGAGCGCTTCGTCGGCGCCGGCGTTGCGGTACACGACCTTGGCGTAGATCAGCGCGATCACGGCGAGGACGATGATCCCCACGATGACCAGCGGGATGGCTCCGAGCGCGAACAGGACGTCCATGTTTCCCCCCTTGCGGACCAGGTACCAGCCTGGATTCCGCATCTGTTGTTCCGTTGGCTCCCATCCTAGGAGCGCCGGCGGACAGCGGGGGGCGCGCAGGGAAGTGTCGGGGACGACAGACGGGAGGCGCGGTGCAGGATCACCTGCACCGCGCCTCCCGGCCGTGTCGCGTCAGCGCCTACGCGCCCGCACGCCACCAGTCGTCGAAGGGCGTCGCCGGCACCTGCCGCTTGTGCTCCGTCGCGCGGTAGCGCGACTCGATCGCCTCGGCGACCTCGATCGACACGTCGTGCCCCTGCAGGTAGGCGTCGATCTCGGCGTAGGACAGCCCCAGGTTCGCCTCGTCGGTCTGCCCGGGCGTCTCGTCGAGCAGGTCCGCGGTGGGGGCCTTCTCGTACAGACGGGCGGGTGCGCCGAGGTGCTCGAGCAGCTGCCGCCCCTGGCTCTTCGACAGCCCGGTGAGCGGGGTGAGGTCGACGCCGCCGTCACCGTACTTGGTGAAGAAGCCCGTGACGGCCTCGGCCGCGTGGTCCGTGCCGACCACCAGCAGGCCACGCTGCCCGGCGACCGCGTACTGGGCGACCATGCGCATGCGGGCCTTGACGTTGCCCTTCACGAAGTCGCTCAGCTCGACGCCGGAGGCCGCGGTGTCCTCGACGACCCCGTCGACCCCGTGCTCGATGTTCACGGTGATGCCCGGGTCGGCCGCGATGAACTGCAGGGCGAGCTGGGCGTCGTCCTCGTCGGCCTGCACCCGGTAGGGCATGCGGACGGTCGTGAACTCGGCCGGGTGCCCCTCGGCACGGAGCGACTCGACCGCGAGCTGGGTCAGGCGGCCGGCCAGGGTGGAGTCCTGCCCGCCGCTGATGGCGAGGAGGTACCCCTTCGCCCCGGTCGTCAGCAGGTAGTCGCGCAGGAACCCGACACGACGGGCGACCTCCTGCTCCGGGTCGATGGTCGGCTGGACGTTGAGGTCCGCTGCGATGGCGGCTTGGAGTTCACGCACCACCCCAGTATCACGCCGATCGGCCCGGATGGACCGGATCGATCGACAGTTCGATGCCACGCGATGGTGCTGTCGATCGCGCAGAGGTGTTGTTCGTCCCGATCGGGTTCCGCACCGCGCCGACGCCGCACTCGAGGCCACTCCCGTGGCGCACGCGGTCGCGCCGCGTGCGCTTCGTGCGCAGGAACGGTCGGGTGCGCGCCTGCGACCCGACCGTTCCTGCTCACGAAGTGAGGTGCGCCGCGCTACGAGCTGCGCTCGGCGCTGCGCCCACGGCGCAGCAGCAGCACGACGACAGCACCGGCCACCAGGACCGTGCCGGCGCCGAGGGCGACCCACACGCCGGGCGCGATGCCCGGTGACGACGACGGCGCTCCGTCGGACGCCCCGGTGGCCGTCGCGGTGGCGCTCGGTGTGGGCGCGGTGCTCGCCGTCGGGGTCGGAGCACCGGTCGCGCTCGGGGTCGGAACAGCAGCTGCAGCCCGGTAGTCGAACGCGAGCGTGCCCTCGATCGGGTGGCCGTCCGGCGACACGTACCGCCAGAGCACCGTGTAGTTGCCCCGGTCGAGATCGACCGCGCGGCGCATGGTCGTGCCGGAGACGGTCACGTCACCCGTGGCGACGTCCATGCCGGCAGCATCCGTCACCTGGATCCGGAGCCCGGCGTCGAGGCCGGCGAGCGGCGCCTCGGAGAAGGTCAGGTCGACCGTCTGCAGCGGTTCGGTGACGACCGCCCCGTCCGCCGGGGTACTGCTCGTCAGGGCCGAGTGGGCAGACGCGGGCTGGACGCCGACGAGCGTCAGCAGTCCCGCCGCGACGATCGCCAGTGCCGCCGCAGTGGTTCGGGCTGTACGCATGCGCAGACTCTACCGACGGTCGAGCGGCAATCCGCTGCGGATCAGAGCTGCTCGCCGAGGAAGTCTGCGTACGTCGGCTCGTAGCGCGCGTCGCCGGCGCCGACGAGCTGGTGGCCGGTTCCTTCGAGGCGCTCGGCAACGAGGGCGGCGAGTTCTTCCGGGGACCGGAGCCCGTGGCGGTGCCAGATGTTCTGCAAGTTGGCGGCCATGATGACCAGCCCTTCGTCGAGATGATGCGCATCTCGGATCCGTCCGGGTCGACCCGCTGTGCCAGACCCCACAGATCGTGAGGAGCATCGTGACGACGAGTCCCTGATGACTGACCCGGTACCGCAACGATACGGTCGCGTCCCACCGCCGTCGAGGCGGATGCGCTTCGCGGCTGACGACCGACGGGAGGCCCGGTGCCAGCTGGCACCGGGCCTCCAGTCGTCAGGGGGTCGCGCCCAGGGCGCGGGTCCGCTCGATCAGTCGGTGCCGGAGTCGAAGGCGGCGCCTTCGGAGGCCAGGTCGGTGCGACGGCCCATCGCGTCCTCGGCGTCGGAGGCGACGATCGCGCCACCGAGGATCTCCTCGGCCTCGCCCGCTTCGAGCTCGCCGACGAGCTCGGCCGTCGCGCCACCGATGAGGCCGGCGGCGGCGTACTGCTCGAGTCGCGAACGGGAGTCCGCGATGTCGAGGTTGCGCATCGTGAGCTGGCCGATGCGGTCGTCCGGCCCGAACGCGGCGTCGCCGACGCGCTCCATCGACAGCTTGTCCGGGTGGTACGACAGCGCCGGGCCCGTGGTGTCGAGGATCGTGTAGTCGTCGCCGCGACGCAGACGCAGCGTGACCTCGCCGGTGACGGCGGAGGCGACCCAGCGCTGCAGCGACTCGCGGAGCATCAGGGACTGCGGGTCGAGCCAGCGGCCTTCGTACATCAGGCGACCGAGACGGCGACCCTCGTTGTGGTACGAGGCGACCGTGTCCTCGTTGTGGATCGCGTTGAGCAGGCGCTCGTAGGCGATGTGCAGCAGCGCCATGCCCGGCGCCTCGTAGATGCCGCGGCTCTTCGCCTCGATGATGCGGTTCTCGATCTGGTCGGACGCACCCAGGCCGTGGCGGCCACCGATGGCGTTCGCCTCGTAGACCAGGGCGACCGCGTCGGTGTACTCGACGCCGTTGATCGCGACGGGGCGACCGGCCTCGAACCGGACGCTGACGATCTCGGTCGCGACCTCGACGTCGTCACGCCAGGCGGCGACACCCATGATCGGCTCGACGATGTCCAGGCCGCTGGACAGCTCTTCGAGGCTCTTCGCCTCGTGCGTCGCGCCCCAGATGTTCGCGTCGGTCGAGTACGCCTTCTCGGTGGAGTCGCGGTACGGGAACCCACGGGCGACGAGCCACTCGCTCATCTCCTTGCGGCCGCCGAGCTCCTCGACGAACTCGGAGTCGAGCCACGGCTTGTAGACGCGCAGGCGCGGGTTGGCCATCAGGCCGTAGCGGTAGAACCGCTCGATGTCGTTGCCCTTGTAGGTGGAGCCGTCGCCCCAGATGTCGACGCCGTCTTCCTTCATGGCGCGGACGAGCATCGTGCCCGTCACCGCACGGCCGAGGGGCGTCGTGTTGAAGTACGTCTTGCCGCCGGAGCGGATGTGGAACGCACCGGTCTGCAGGGCGACCAGGCCTTCTTCGACCAGGGCGCTCTTCGCGTCGACCAGCCGGGCGATCTCGGCGCCGTACTCGTGGGCGCGGCTCGGGACGGCGTCGATGTCCGGCTCGTCGTACTGGCCGATGTCAGCCGTGTACGTGCAGGGGATCGCTCCCTTCTCGCGCATCCAGGCAACGGCGCAGGAGGTGTCGAGACCCCCTGAGAACGCGATGCCGACTCGTTCGCCGACGGGGAGACTGCTCAGGACCTTGGACACAGGGTCAATCGTACGGGGCCAGCGGGGTGGACTACCGTCCGGGGCGACGGTTGTGGAGAACTGGTCGGGCAGAACCAGGAACCGATCCGGGGCGACCGGACAATACAGAGCATGAACCAGATCACGGGGGACCGGTCCGACTGGGCCCTGGGCGTCGCCGGGGACGGCCGTGCGGTCGGTCGGCTCTTCGACCGGCACGCGGCGCGACTGCGTCGTCACGTCCGATCGCTCGTCCCGACGCCGGACGACGCCGACGACGTGGTCGCCGTGGTGTTCCTCGAAGCCTGGCGGAAGCGGGACCACGTCCGTTTCGTCGACGACTCGATGCTGCCGTGGCTCCTCGTCACGGCGACCAACACGGCGCACAACCTGACGCGGTCCTCTCGGCGCCACCGCTCGTTCCTCGGCAGGTTCCCGGTCGACGACCCGGCACCCGACCCGGCGGACTCCTTCACCGACGCAGAGGCCGTGACCGCACTCCGTGGTCTTCCGATCGGAGACCAGCGCGTCCTGTCCCTCTGCGTGCTCGAGGGGCTGAGCGAGCGTGAGGCCGCGACCGTCCTCGGCGTCCCGCCCGGCACCGTCAAGTCCCGGCTCCACCGTGCGAAGGCGCGGCTCCACAAGCAGTACTCGGCGACAGCGGAACCCCTCGGAGGCACACTGTGAACCACGACCAGATCTCCCCCCGGCTCGCGGCGATGCGCGACGCACTCGTCGCAGAGGTCGACGCGACCAGCGCCACCGGAGCGCCGCTCCGTCGACGTCGCCGACCGACCCGCGGCACGGTCCTCACGATCGCGGCGGCGTTCCTGGCGGGATCGGCCGTCACGGGCGGGATCACCGCGGCTGCCCTCCCGTCGAGCGACCCGGATGCCGCGCTGGAGAGCACCCTTGCGACCTCGACGCGCTACATGGTCGAGGACGTCAACCACGCCACGATCCTCGGGACTCCGGCCTTCGCGAGCACGCAGGGCGATGGTTCGTTCTCGCTCGGTGCCCGCCCCGCGGACGCTGACCGTGTGACGCTCACGTGGAAGTGCCTCGACCCGGCGACCTTCACCGTGGCCGTCGACGGGACGACCGTCGACGGGCCGACCCGCTGCACGCCCGGCGCGACCGGTGCGCATTGGAGCCTGTCCCCTGCGACCGGTTCCGGACGTGCGTCGGTGACCGTCTCCGTGATGGGCGGCGGCTCCGCCCGCTACGCCGTCTGGGCCTCGTGGGCCGAGTCCGCGCCGATCGCGGATCCGTCTGCCCAGCAGCGAGCCGAGATCCGCGACGGCCGGATCACCCTCGACGAGTACCGCGCCGCGTTCAACCGGCTCGAGGCCTGCCTGACGCAGGCGGGACACCCGATGGACGACGTGCCCCTCCTCTGGTTCGCGAACGGGTCCTGGACGAGCCGACCCGTCGGCACGGGCCCCTGGTACCTGTACTCGACGCCGACCGAGGGCCTCGAGGTGTTCGACACCCAGTGCTACCCGCGGGAGTTCGGCCAGGTCGACGCGCTCTGGCAGGCGGAACACCCCGTGCCGGAGGACCCGCCGGCCCAGCCCGCTGGATGATGCACCATGGTGCGGAGAGTCCTGCGACCGATGAAGGGAACGAGATGACTGCCGAGGCCCTCGACGTCCGGGCGGAACTCCGCGCGCTGATCGAGCACCGTTCCGTCGCGCTCGAGGCGATCGCGCAGATGACCGGGATCTCGGAGTCCACGCTCTCCGCGTACCTGGCCGGGCCAGGGACCGAGCACCAGGGTCTGACCGCCCTCGGGACCGGGCTGACTCCCGACGAATCGCAGCGGCTCGCCGTCTTCGCAGCCATGCTGGCCGCGGCTGGGAGCGTGCCCGACGATGACCGCGTCCGGGGCATGCTCGAGGGTCTCACGCAGGTCTCCGGGCTGACGGTGGCGAACATCGCGTCGCTCACCGGGATCGCGGAGTCCGACCTCGATGCGTTCTCGGAGGACCCGACCGGGGTGAGCGATGCCGTGAAGTACGCGATCGCGACCCGGACCTCGTACCTCGTACCTCGTGAACGCCGTCAACCTCGCGACGTCGAGACACTGAGCGACACCGACGCGCGGCAGGAACTCGAACCGTTTCGATCTGGTGCCCCTGGAGGGACTCGAACCCCCAGCAGTTTCCTGAGGACGCGGGGCTCCCGACGATTCCCGGAACTACCCAAACATCCGTGCTGTGTGCGGTGAAGTACCTTCCAGTACAGCTCTAGACCAAGCCTCCTCTGAGGCAGGAGAAGCAGGAGCCCGGTGTGGGCTCGCGCTGCTCTTCTGCTCCTACTGCCGCGGTTCAGATGACCTCGTCGCGGTGGACGGGCTGTCCGTAGTACCACCGGCCACGAACGACCCGCTCACGCCGCCGTGATCTTTCGCCGCTGCCACCACCGTGCCTGCTTACGGTGGAAGGTTCGCAATGTCGGCGCCCGTCCGCAGCGAATCTTCGAAGAGCTGCTGACCCCGGGCGCCGACATCAATGCTGTTCGCGCCACCGAGCGCAGCGACGGTCACGCCGGTGGTGGTGCGTGCCCGCCAGCCCCGGGGGAGGAAACCGATGCGATCGTCGAAACGATGGACGCCTTCACTGTCGGTGGGGATACCGTTGATTGCGTCGTTTCCGTCGTGGTTGCCGGGCACCACGAGAAGCTGCACGTGACGAATCTCAAGGTGCGCGGACAGCCCGTGCGAGACGACGGCACGGGTCACCGGGAAGCGCCGGCGGGGTACCATCCTCGCCGGCCGCTGTACCAACTGTGCCTGGCAGAGCTGAGACGCCCGCCGCTACTCGTCGTCGTCGTACGACTTGCAGAGGGACCCCGCTCGGAGCGTGACCACCGCTGCCTTCTCACCGTCGGGGTACTGGATGCTCACGGACGGCGAAGGGTCGTCGCGGGTAGCGCGGATGAACGTCTGCCCGTTCGACCGGTCCGTGTCCACATGCGTGTAGCCGACGTCCGCCCACACCCGTTTCACCTTCTGTGTGATGTCGCTGAGGTCTCGCTTCGACACCGTCTCGAGGTAGGCACCGTCCGCTTCCCCCATGGAGTGGCCCGAGAAACCGGCCCAGTCCTTTGGTAGGCAGTCCGAGGATGCCAGTCCGCGGGTCAGTGGACCGTCGAGTGGTTGCTGCGCGGACCAGTACCGCCAGGCTGTGTGTCCCCCGGTGGCATCGATGACGTCGTTCAGCACCTCATACATCTCCGCGTCAGCACGGTCGGCCTGCTGGTGTGTGTAGATCGTCGGCGTGCTCGCACATCCGGTTGTCACCGCGGCGAGCGCCGCCATGACCGTTGCAGCGGCAATCCGGGTTGCGGTTCTCACGATGGTGCGTCAGTCGGGTCGTCGTACCGGTCCGGCTCGTCGTCGTTGAGGTAGTCGTAGGACTGGCAGATGGAGTCCCCTTCGAGCAGGACCTTCTGCTTCTCCTTCGTGTCCCGGTAGGTGAAGGTCAGCGTGGGGGAGGGCGCTTCGTGGGCGGCGCGAACGACGATGCCGTCGTCGGCGCCGGCGTCGGTGCTGACGTCGGTGGTGATGTTCGTGTAGCCGGCGGCCGTCCAGACCTTCTTGACAGCTGCGAGAGTTGCATCAGCATCCACGAAGTCGGTTGAGTTCAAGGAGGCGCCGTCGTAGTCGCCGAGCGGGTCGCCTGCCATGCCCATTCCGTTGGTGGGCAGGCATTCACCGCCGCCGTTGCTGTGGTCACCGGTACCGACCGGTTTGTCCAACGGCTTGTTGGACGACCACGCCTTCCATGCTTGGAGACCGCCGGTGGCGTCGATGGTGTCGTTCAGGACGGTGAACATCTCGTCGTCGGCGGAGACCGCTTCCGAGTGCGAGTAGATGGTCGGCGTCGAGGCCTTGCTGCATCCTGTGATGGTCGCGGCGAGCGCCGCGACGATGACGACAGCGGCGACGCTGCGGCTGGTTCCCCTCATGGTGTTTCCCCTCCCCCGAGACTGACCAGGATGGCACAACCTCCCGCCACGGAGGTGCGGCCGGTCCGCGCATAGGGGCAGCATGCCGCACCCCTTCGACGAGATCCCGGACCTCGCGACCACCCTGTCCGAGGAGGCGGAGCGACTTCGCAGCGCCGGTGTCAGGGCCGCGCTGCAGGTCGTGCACAAGGTGCTGAACCGGGAAGCGCTCGGACCGCGTCTCGCCGTCGGCGAGTTCGCCGGTGTGCAGAAGGACCTGCTGCGTGTGAACGTCAAGGTCGGTCAGGCAATCCTGACCGACCGCATCGTGGACCGGCAGCTCCCGAACACCTGACAGATTCGCCGACCTGGCCGACAGGTCATCGTGCCCCCCCCCCCCGACTGTAGGAGTCCCATCATCGCTGTACTGAATCGCCGCCGAAACGCCCTCATCGCGACAGCCGCGGCCGTCATCCTCGGCGGTATCGCCGTCGGCACCGGCGTGACTGTGGCTGCGAACGCGGAGACGGTCCGTCAGTGTGACGCTGCCCGCGGGAAGCTGTCGAAGGCGTCTGCCGTCGCGAAGAGGGCGACAGCCGCGGCCGACACCGCGGTGAAGAAGTCCGAGGCGACGCAGCTGCCGCACACGGACGGCTGGACGTCGAAGAAGTACGCCGACAAGCCCGCCTCCACCGCGCAGCCACACGGCAGCAGCGGAAAGGACCGGCTCGCCGCCGTCACCACCCAGCAGAAGAAGCTGCAGTCGCTGGCGACCGCGCCAACATGTGAGTCCCGCGGCGACGCGGAAGCGGTCACCGAGCGCGCGGCGGTTCTGGCGATTACTTCGAAGCAACTCACCACGGCGGCAACTGACCTGGCTGATGACTTCCAGACGTTCCAGGCGGACGAGACGACCCGCGTCGCCGCGGAGAAGGCAGCAGCGAAGAGAGCTGCCGAGGAAGCCGCCGCGAAGAAGGCCGCGGAAGCGGAAGCCGTCCGGCGAGCAGAGGCCGCGGACGCTGCCCGCCAGGCAGCCGCACGCGCAGCTGCGGCGACAGCGGAAACCAGCACCGAGTCCGGTGTGACGCAGCGCTCGACTGGTGGCGGGCCGGCGACGGGCGGAACGACGTCCGGGCAGAGCGACAGGGTGACCGCTCCGTGGGGCTCCACTGCGCCGCGGAAGGGCCCAGAGTTCGTCGGTGGCGGCGGAGTCGGCTCTGGCGGCGGTGGCTGCTGGACCGACAACGGCGTCGGCGGCACCAAGCGCTGCTGACCAGCGGTGTCGGGACGGTACGCCGACGCGGATGCTGAGGACATGCTTGAACTCCGGCACATCTTCATCGGGTTTCGAGACGCGCAGTAGCTGCGGGCGTGCAGAGCCTCATCCTCGGTGCGTCCACCGGCACAGCCCTCGTCAGCGCCGTCGGCGGGACTGCTGCAGGTTTCAAGAAAACCCAGTCAGAGCAAGCAGGGAGGGTCAAACGCAGCAACGGCACGGTGCCGGTGTGCGCGGAGAGACCGGAGTGAGTGCAAGCAAGACTGACCTGGGCTTTTTCTGGCACTTCCCGGAATGTCCCGCTGTGTCCCGCATCCGCGCACAAGGTTGGCGGCCGTGTGTGCTGCGACCGGGCTGTCATCCTCGCGTGGCTTGACGCTGTGCGGGTCGCCTGATGGGGCGTCCCGAAGGCGAGGAAGACACCCGCTGACGCGCGAGTAGCCCTGCAGATGCTCGCCCCGATGCAGACGCCGATCGACTGACCCGGCCCCGACACCGACGAAGCGGCTGCATCCACTTGGATGCAGCCGCTTTTCGTGTCGGACCGGCGGTCATGACCGCTGGGTAACCGTTGACCTGGGTGAAACTTGGGCTTGCGGACCGCCGTACTTCCGGTTGTTTGTGCCCCTGGAGGGACTCGAACCCCCAACCGTTTCCTTAGGACGGAACTGCTCTTCCATTGAGCTACAGAGGCTGGCGCGTCCACTCTAGCGGCGGAAGGGCCCCAGGAACGCGTGCAGTTCGTCGACGAACAGGTCGGGCTGCTCGAACGGCGCGAAGTGCCCGCCGCGGTCGAGTTCGTGGTGGAACACGAGGTTCGTGGTCCGCTCGAGCCACTCGCGCGGCGCCCGCACCAGGTCGCCGGGGAAGATCGAGAACCCGGACGGCACCTCGACCCGTCGCTCCAGCTGCTCCGCAGGGATCGCGGCGTTCGCGTGGTACATCCGCATCGCCGAGCCGATCGTGGCGGTGGCCCAGTACTCGGTGAGCAGCGCCAGGACCTCGTCGCGCGTGTAGACCGACCACAGGTCGCCGTCGCAGTCGCTCCACGCCCGGAGCTTCTCGACGATCCAGGCGGCCAGCCCAGCGGGTGAGTCGTTCAGCCCGACCGCTGCGGTCTGCGGCTTCGTCCGGTGCAGCATCGCGTAGGCGCCCTCGGCGGTGCGCCAGCGGTCGGTCGCAGCGACGAACTCCCGTTCGGCGGCGGACAGCGTCGACGGGTCGAGCCCCGGCCAGGCGAGCCCGCCGTCGATGCGGTGCACGGCGACGACCCGGTCGGGGTGGTCGAGTGCCAGGTACCGGGCGACGTGTGTGCCGATGTCGCCACCGGAGACCGCGAACCGCTCGTACCCGAGATCCGTCATCAGTGTCGCCCACATGCCGGCCACCTGCCGGGCGTCGAGCACCTGCGGCGGCGCATCCGAGAAGCCGTACCCGGGCATGTCCGGCACGACGACGTCGTACCCGGCGTCGACGAGCATCGGCAGCACCTTCCGGTACCGCCAGCCGGAGTCCGGCCAGCCGTGCGCGAGCAGGACCGGCAGCGCGTCCGGCTGTGCGGCCCGGTCGTGCAGCAGGTGGATGCCGATGCCGTCCACGACGGCACGACGCGAGGGCAGCGCCTCGAGCGCGGCACGGTGCGCGTCGAAGTCGAAGCCGTCGGCCCAGTACTCGACGAGTGGCCGCAGGACGTCGTAGTCGGCACCGAGCGACCAGCCGACCCCGGCGGGTGCGTCCGGCCAGCGTGTGGCACGCAGCCGCGCGCGCAGGTCGTCGATGGTCGCGCCGTCGATGTGCGGTGTCTCGCCCATGCGGCCGACGCTACGCGGCGCCACCGACGCAGATCGGCGAGCGGGGACCGGAGCCGCTCCCCCTGGCGGACCGGCTGCATGTCCGCACAGGCCGTGACGAGCCTCCTGGCGGCGTTCACCTGGCGGACACCCGCGCATCGTCTGCCCGCCATGGGGTGCGTCGACGCTGGTCGGACCGCGCCGGTCCCGGCGTGGCGGCACGTACCCAGGAGTCCCATGATCTCGCTCGTCTGCCTCGACATGGCAGGAACCACCGTCGACGACGGTGGCGTCGTGCTCGACGCCTTCCGCACCGCGCTCACCGACGTCGGCCTCGAGCGTGGGAGCGCCGAGCACGACCACGCCGTGCAGTACGCCGTCGACACCATGGGCCAGTCGAAGATCGCCGTCTTCACGGCGCTCTTCGACGGGGACGGCGTCCGCGCCGCAGCGGCGAACACCGCGTTCGAACGCGCCTACGCACGCACCCTCGGCCGGGGCGTGCGGCCGGTGGACGGTGCCGTCGAGACGCTCGTCGCACTCCGCGCCGCGGGTCGGCAGATCGCGCTGACCACCGGGTTCTCGCCCGCGACGCGTGACGCGGTGCTCGACCTGCTCGGCTGGCGGCCGCTGGTCGACCTCGCGCTCTCCCCCGCCGACGCCGGGCGCGGGCGCCCGTACCCGGACATGGTGCTCACCGCCGTGCTCCGGACCGGCACCGACGACGTCCGTGCCGTGGCGGTCGTCGGGGACACCGTCGCCGACCTGCTCACCGGGCACCGCGCCGGCGCCTCCGTCGTGGCGGGCGTGCGGACCGGGACGCACCAGGACGCGGACTTCGCGACGGTCGAGCACACCCACGTCCTCGACTCGGTCGCCGAGCTTCCGTCGGTGCTCGCCGAGGTCGACGAGGCCGTGGCCGCGGTGTGACGACCGCGTGACGACCTCGCCGGTGCCAGAGGCCGCCGGGGTCGCAGCGTTGGTCGGCCTGGTCGGCGGCTGCGCGACTGACGGTCCCCCTCAGCCGAGGACCGCCGGGGCGATGCCGAGGCCGGTCGTCATGCCGATGCCCGTGGTGACCGTCACGACGTCGACGCCGGGCAGCGGCTGGTCGATGAGGAACTCCCGCCCCGGCGCCGAGGCGTAGACGCCCTGCCACCGGTCGACCACGGAGACCGGCGCACCGAACAGGCGCTCGGTCTCGGTGACGAGCAGCCGGAAGCCGTCCTCGTCCTGGAACGGCGGTGCGTCGACCCCGCGCTCGTGGGTGTCCCCGACGATGATGCTGCCGTCCGGCGGCGACGTGTACATCTGGTTGAGGTCCCAGCGGACTCCCTCGGGCAGGTCGGCGGCGAGCCGGTCCCGCAGTGCTCCCGCTCCGGGCATCGCGGCGAACCCCGAGTAGCGCAGCAGCGACCACCCGGTCAGCAGCGGTGTGGCGATTGGGAAGGCGAGCGGGATCGTCGCACGCAGCATGTGGAGCCGGCAGCGGACCAGGCCGATCGACTCGGCGAGCTCCGGGAAGAGCTGGTCGAGGTCGTGGTTCGTGCAGACGACGACCCTGGTCCCCTCGACGACGCCGCGACCGGTGCGGACGGCGCCGGCGGCGACCTCGAGCACGGGGGTGCGCCAGAGGAAGGTGACCCCCTGCTCGGCGAGCCAGCGCGCGATCGCGGGTGCTGCCTCCCGGGGGTCGACCTGCAGGTCGTGCGCCAGGTGCGCGCCGCCCAGGGCGGTGTCCGGGTCGACCGGCACGGCCGCGGCGATCTCGACCGCGTCGGCCAGCCGCACCTCCGCGCCCGAGTCGCGGTACTCCTCGAGCACCGCCATCTCCTCGGGGCGACGGGCGACGACGTGGGCACCGAGTTCCCGAGCCGTGAAGCCGGCGAGCTGCGCGAGTGTGAGCCAGCGGCGGCGTGCCTCCTGGGCGTACCCGGCTGCCTCGCCGGTCTGCGGGGTGACGCAGGCGTGGCCGAAGTTCCGGACGCTCGCCCCGACGACCGCACCCGCACGGTCGACCACCGCGACCCGGGCGCCCTGCCGGAGTGCCTCGTACGCCATGCCGAGTCCCACGATGCCCGCGCCGACCACGACGACGTCGTACCGTTCGGTCAGTGGCTGGTGGTCCGTCTCGGTGTCGAGTGCGGTGCGTGCGGAGCGGGGCATGGAGACCTTTCGGGCAGTGCGGGACGCCGGTCCGGTGCGGACGTCGCAACTGTCGCAGGCAACCGGTGGGGCGGGGTTCCGTCCCGGTGCACACGGCGTGGACGGCAGGTGAAATCGATCGGCACCTGTCCGGACAGCCCGGCCGGGTCAGGTGGTCTCGGTGCCGCCCGGCGTGGCGCGGCGGTCCCGTCGACTGCGGAGCGTCTCGCGCACCACGCTGATCGCGATCGCGACGGAGAGCCCGATCAGGATGATCTCGATGACCCCGGTCGTTGACGGTGGTTCGGCGCCCTCGTGGTTCCGTCCGGCGGTCTGCAGGAACAGCGCGGCGTCGTTGAGCCCGTGCAAGAGCATCGGCACCCACAGCCTCCCGGTGGCGCGGCGGGCCGCGTAGAAGAGTGCTCCGTCCATGCTGAGGAACGCCACCTGGAACAGGATCAAGCCGAGCGGGAGTCCGGCGATCACGAAGCCGACCACGTGGGCGAGGCCGAACAGCACCGAGGAGACGATGAGGACGACGAACTCGGAGTGATGTGCGCGGAGCGCGGTGACGAGGATCCCGCGGAAGAACAGCTCCTCGCCGACGCCGACGCCGAGCGCACCGATGAGCACGACGACGATGATCCCGGCCGACGCCTCGGACCACGGCACGAGGCTGAACAAGATCACTGTCGAGACGAGGGACAGCACCGGAGCGGCGAGCCACCACCAGCGCCGGGGTCGCCCGACGGCGACAGCCGGTTCTCGCCAGATGTCGTTCCACCACCCCGAGCGCCGGGCGAAGAACACCCCGGCGGCGATCATGATGCTGACCGGGATCCAGGTGCCGGCGAGCCAGTCCGCGATCGGGTGGTCCTCCCCGTTGACGACAGCGCTGAGCAGGTTCCCGACGCCGGCAGCCATGAGCACGTAGACCACGCAGGCGACGAGGGCGATCGAGAACAGCCGCGGGACCTCACGACGCCCATTGACTGCGGCGGTCATGCGGCCACTCCCTGCGGGTCGGGCTCGGTCTCGGTCTCGGTCTCGGGGCTGCTGACACGGCCCTTGATGAAGAACAGCACCAGGAGCGCGAGCACCGGGTAGACGAAGTTGAAGATCCCCGCCAGGCTGATCAGCCCGGCGTCGCCGGCGGTCGCGGCGGTGGTGTCGATGCCACCGGTCGCCAGGATCGTGGTCGGGTCGGTCGCCGCGTGCAGCAGCATCGCGGGGACGATGCTGCCCGTGACACGCATCGACAGGTAGAACATCATGCCGGCGCCGAACGTGTACACGACCGTGACGGCCACCGTGACGAGCGGGGTCCCGCCGATGGCGTTCGAGGCGTGCATCAGCCCGAACAACACCGACGACAGCAGCGCGACGGTGCGTTCGGTGTGGCGCCCGCGGCGGAGCAGGTTCACGGCGACGCCGCGTGCGACGAGTTCCTCGGCGAACCCGATGCACAGACCGAGGAAGAGCACCGCGAAGACCACGGCGACCGAGTACGACGACCAGTTGGTCGCGACGAGCCGGATCACGATCGGGACGAGCAGCAGGACGACGGCGGTACACATCCACCCCCGCCCCGGCAGTGGCTGGCGACCGAAGACCTCGCGCCCCCAGCCGAGCGTGCGGACGAAGACCAGGGTGAGCAGCCCCATCACGATGATCGGCAGGGCGACGCCCACGACGGCTCCGCGGGGTGTGGCGAACAGCTCGTCCGCGGTGATGTCGCTGGCGAGGGTGCGGGCGTTCAGCCAGCCGAGCCCCTCGTAGACGGCGAGGTAGAGGACGACGGCGAGCACTGCGCGCCACCAGCCGCCGCGGTCCCAGAAGCGCTGCCACGGGTTCCGTGCCGCTGCCGTGTCGGTCGAGCGATCTGCTCCTGCAGCCATGCTGTCCTCGCGGGTCTCGGTCGTCGGGGCGTCTGGTGACTCGTCCTCACGTCAGCGTAGTGCGGACCCGGATCACCCCGCTTGCCCTGCGCGCGTCAGGGCGGACGGGAGGCCCGTGGCGGCGTCGCCACGGGCCTCCAGTCCGTTTCGTGGTGCCTCCTACCGACGGCCGCTACGCGGCCACGAGGTACTCGTCCCACTCCGCCTGCGGACGCTCGATGCCGCGCACGACCCACGAGGACCCGTGCGGCACCTTCGGCGGGAACCGGAGGCGCCACCCCATCTCCTGCGGGGTGCGGTCGCCCTTGGTGTTGTTGCAGGTCAGGCAGCAGGCGACCAGGTTCTCCCACGAATCCTGCCCACCGCGCGACCGCGGGTGCACGTGGTCGATGGTGGTGGCGTGCCGGCCGCAGTAGGCACAGTGGTTGCCGTCGCGACGCAGGACGCCGCGACGGGACACGGGCACGAGCCGGGAGTGCGGGATGCGGACGTAGCGGGTGAGGATGATGACCGTCGGACGTTCGTAGCTCGACGTCGACCCGGTGACCGGGTGTTCGACGTCGGCCGCGACGACGGCGGCCTTCTGGTTCATGACCAGCACGAGGGCTCGTCGGAACGAGATCACCGCGAGGGGCTCGTAACCGGCGTTGAGGACGAGAGTGCGCATGGGTTCCCTTCCGACGTGCCTGGACGGCTTCCAGGCGCTGCGGGTGCGTCGGACCGACGACGCGGAACGGGTGAACACGGCCTGTTCACACCCCTGGAACCACGAAGAGCACCACCCGGATGGGCAGTGCTCTCGTCATGCAGGGGCGTGCTCGTGCACGCAGGCTGTGCTCGACCATATGTCGACACGCGCGCGCCGACCCATGGTGCGGGTCGTGCGGAACGTCGACATGAGGGTCTCCTGTTCGCGCCGGTGCGGACCGGTGCAGCGTCAGGTTAACCCAGAAACCGGCCCGGCACGAGGGTGTGCGGGCCGGTTCTGGAGAAGTTCACACTCCCCCGGGGGCAGTGTTCGCTAGATGCCGAAGCGGACGATGTGGTAGTCGCTCGTCCAGATCGGGCGGATGGACACCGCGCCACCGGGCTTCGGGGCGTCCATGATCATGCCGTTGCCCATGTAGAAGCCGTCGTGCGCCTCGTTGTTGAAGATGACGACGTCGCCGGGCTGCGCCTCGGACTCGGGGATCGTGGTGCCGGCCTGGTCCTGCAGCGGCACCGAGTGCGCCAGGTTGATGCCGTACTGGGCGTAGACGAACATGATGAAGCCGGAGCAGTCGAAGCCCGAGGGGTCAGCGCCGCCGACGACGTACGGGGTGCCGATGTACTGCTTGGCGGTGTTGACCACGGCCGGCAGCGAGAACGGGGTGTTCGCCGCCGACGAGCTGGCTGCGTACTCCGCCGCGGACGGCCCGGTGTACGAGGCGTACTGCTTCGCGGTCGCGGCGCGGGCGGCCTGCGTCTCCTTCGCCTGAGCTGCGGCCTGCTTCGCTGCAGCAGCCTGGTCGGCGGCTGCCTGCGCGGCCGCCTTCTCGGCGTTGAGCGTCGCGGTGGAGGTGGCGCCGTAGCCGTCACGGCTCGTGTCCGCCAGCGCCACGGCGTCGGATACCGACAGCTCCTGGCTCTGCGTGGCGCGGACCTGACGCTGGGCGTCCGCGGCGACGGTCGAGTTGCTGGCGGACGTCGCGGCGAAGGCCGGAGCGACCGCGACCGTCCCGAACATGCCGGCGGCGACGGTGAGGACGACGGGCGCGAGGAACTTGCGCTTCCGCGACACCGAGCTGGCCTTCGCGGTGCTCGCGGCGGCGGCGGCCTGCGCGGCACGACGACCGCCGGGCAGCGGAGCGGAGCGCACCGGCACGACCTTGCGGACGGCTCGGCCCTCGGTCTCGCGCACGGCCCGCCGGGTGAGCGGGGCGGTGGTGGCGTTCTCGGTGTTCGTCGGGTTCGCGGGCGTCTGGTCGTCCGCGGCGGTACCGGTCTGCGTCAAGAGGTTTGTCTCCAACGTCTCGTCATCACGCCGCCGTGGGTGTCCGGCGGTGTGCAACCCCATCCGTTCGTCATCGTTTCCGATCGAGGCAGGAGACGGGTTCGAGACGTCCTGCCACGGGTCTCCGGCTCAGGGGCAGCACGGCGACTCGGACGAGTGTACGGAGGCGTCGTTACCGTGTCGAGACAAAACGCCCCGAGGTAACGAATCGGTAAAGACTCTCAGGGACGACCCCGGAGGGGTCAGTCGCGCTCGATGTAGACGTGCTGCGCGACCTCGATGGGGAGCTCGATGCCCGAGTCTTCGCCCTCGACACGGACCGCCACGTAGGCCCCCGCCCGCTGGACACTGCCGACCCGACCGGGCATGACGCCCGCTGTCCGGAGCTGGTGCAGGAGTTCCGGCTCGAACTGCACGGGCTCACCGAGGCGCCGGATGACCCCGGTCGCCACGGCGTCGGTGCCCTCGGTCGCGGCGACGATGTTCTGGACGCCGTCGAGGAACCCGGCGGCCGCGGGGCCACCGATCTCGGCCAGCCCGGGGATCGGGTTGCCGTACGGCGACTCGGTCGGGTTGCCGAGCATCTCGAGCAGACGGACCTCGACCTGCTCGCTCATGACGTGTTCCCACCGGCATGCCTCGTCGTGCACGAACGCCCAGTCGAGTCCGATGACGTCGGCCAGCAGGCGCTCGGCAAGACGGTGCTTGCGCATCACGTGGGTGGCGCGGGAACGGCCTTCGTCGGTGAGCTCCAGGTGCCGGTCACCGGAGACGACGACCAGGCCGTCGCGCTCCATGCGGGCGATGGTCTGGGAGACGGTCGGACCCGAGTGGCCGAGGCGCTCGGAGATGCGCGCGCGCAGCGGCACGATCGCCTCTTCCTCCAAGTCGAGGATGGTGCGAAGGTACATCTCCGTGGTGTCGACGAGATCGGTCACGGTCCGCCTCTCATGTCTGGGCCCAGCGCCGACCACACTACTTGTTCGCACCGACGAACACCGACCGGCGCCCGGGCACACGTGAGAAAGGGTCATCGGACGCGGTGAGCGGGTGCGCCGGACCCACCCCGTCCGGCCGGTACACGGGCGGGGGCATGCGGATCGGCGTCGGTAGGATCGGTGCATGGCAGACATCGTCATCCCGGCCGAACTCCTCCCCACCGACGGTCGCTTCGGCTGCGGTCCGTCGAAGATCCGCGGTGCACAGCTCGAGGCACTCGTGACGCGCGGCGCCACGGTCCTCGGCACCTCGCACCGCCAGAAGCCCGTGAAGGACCTGGTCGGCAGCGTCCGCTCCGGCCTCGCCGACCTGTTCCAGATCCCCGAGGGCTACGAGGTCGTCCTCGGCAACGGCGGCTCGACAGCGTTCTGGGACGCCGCCGCCTTCGGCCTCATCGAGCGTCGGGCCGAGAACCTGTCCTTCGGCGAGTTCGGGTCGAAGTTCGCCAAGGCCGCCGCAGCCCCGTGGCTCCAGGCTCCGCACGTCGTCGAAGCGCCGGGCGGCTCCCTCGCCGCACTCGAGCCGGTGGACGGCGTCGACGTCTACGCCTACCCGCACAACGAGACCTCGACGGGCGTCATGGCCCCGGTCGTCCGAGCGACCGGTGACGTCGGCGCCCTGACCGTCGTGGACGCGACCAGCGCCGCAGGTGGTGCCCTGTTCGACGTCAGCGCCACCGACGTCTACTACTTCGCGCCGCAGAAGAACTTCGCCTCTGACGGCGGGCTCTGGCTCGCACTGCTCTCCCCCGCGGCGATCGAGCGGATCGAGCGCATCGCCGCATCGGACCGGTACATCCCCGAGTTCCTGTCGCTGAAGAACGCGGTCGACAACTCGCGCCTGAACCAGACCCTGAACACCCCGGCGATCTCCACGCTGCTGCTCCTCGACGAGCAGGTCCGGTGGATGAACGAGTCCGGCGGTCTGGCGTGGGCGGACCTCCGCACGAAGACCTCGTCGTCGACGATCTACGACTGGGCCGAGGCGAGCGAGTACGCCACCCCGTTCGTCACCGACGCCGCTGCGCGGTCGCAGGTCGTCGCCACGATCGACCTCGACGACTCGATCGACGCCAAGTCCGTGGCCGCGACCCTGCGCGCCAACGGCATCGTCGACACCGAGCCGTACCGGAAGCTCGGCCGCAACCAGCTGCGCGTCGCGACGTTCACCGCGATCGACCCGGACGACGTCGCGAAGCTCGTGCGTGCGATCGACTTCACGGTCGACGCCCTGCGCTGACGCCGGGGACACCCGCCGGAACGCCGAACGGGCCCGGCACCACCAGATCGGTGGTGCCGGGCCCGTTCGTTCGTCGGTGCGGGTGCGTCAGGCGCGGTGGAAGTCCGGGTCGGCCTCGCCCGCGTCGAGCTGGTCCACCTCGAGGTCGGCGTCGGGCTCGACCGGCTGCACGCGGCGGGCACGGCGGCGGCGCGGCGACTGCGGAGCCTCATCCTCGTCGGCACCGTCGGCACCGTCGGCGCCGTCGGAGGCGTCGGTGTCACTCACATCGGCGAGCGCATCGACGTCCACGCCCTCGATGTCGTCGTCGTCCGACTCGTCGAGGTCGTCCTCGTCGGCATCGAACTCGTCATCGTCGTCGTCATCCGACTCGTCTTCGTCGTCCTCGTCGTCCTCGTCGTCCGAGTCGTCGTAGTCGTCGTCCTCGTCGTCGTCCGACTCGTCTTCGTCGTCGTCGAACTCGTCGTCGTCATCGTCATCGTCCGACTCGTCGTCCTCGTCCGACTCGCCGTCCTCTGCCTCGTGCTCCTGCGCGGCCCGGTACTCGGCCAGCCGCTCGGACCACGGAACCCACTCGGGTGCGACGAGCGCGCCGTCCCCGGGCATCAGCTCGACCTCGAGCACGGTGGGTTCGTCGTCGCCGATCTTCGCGACGCTGACGGTCCAGCGCCACCCGGGGTACCCGGGCAGGCGGTTGGCGAACAGGACGGACACGACGCCGTCCCCTTCGTCAACGGTGCCGACGGGTGCGCCGACGGTCGACTCGGGGGTGACCTCGAGCAACGCCTCGCGCGCCAGGTCGGTGTAGTCGATGGACGCTGCGTCGATGGACGCTGCGTCGATGGACACGGCGTCAGTCGACGCTGCGTCGGGAGCCGTCTCGGCCCCTGCTGTCTCGGACTCGGTCATGGGGTCACGCCTCCAACTGGTCTGCGACGTGCCGCAGGATGGCGGCGATGCGATCGCCGTTCTTCGGGTAGCGGCCGTGGCGGAGGTCTCCGCTGATCCGGTCGAGTTCCTTCACCAGGTCCTCGACGATCACGGCCATGTCGTCCGCGGAGCGACGGGTCATCCGCGACAGCGACGGCTGGGGTTCGAGCAGCCGCACGGACAACGCCTGCGACCCCTTCTTGCCCTGGACGACGCCGTACTCGAGCCGCGTGCCGGCCTTGACGGTCACGACGCCGTCGGGCAGCGAGGACGCGTGCAGGAACACCTGGTCGCCGTCGTCTCCGGTGATGAAGCCGAAGCCCTTGTCGTCGTCGTAGAACTTGACCTTGCCGGTGGGCATGCGTGGACTCCTCGAGGTCGTGGTACGGCCGTGGTGCGTCGGATATCCTGGGTCGATGGCCAATCCGACCCGATCAACCGGGAACCCGCAGGATTCCGCAGAACCCCCGCTGACGTTCAATCGTACCGAACGCGCTCTGGCGTTCATGATCGGTGGCATCTTCATCGCTGCCTTCCTCTGCATGGCGGCCATCATCGTCATGTGGCTGACCGCATCGAGTGCGCAGGCGTCGATGCCGTGGCCGGTGATCATGGCGATCCCGCTCATCGGCTTCCCGATCGGCATGGTGCTGGTCTTCACGCTCCTCGCCATCACCTGGACACGTCGCGCACGAGCGAACCGGACGGCTCGCTGACGTCCGCCCCGGACGCTGGCACCGGACGATGACGACCACCGCCGACCTCGCCGCCCGACTCCGGGCGATGCCGGACGACGCGCTCCAGCGCCTCGTCGCGGCGAGGCGACTCCCCACCGCTGCACTCGCCGAGACCGGCCCGCAGCGCATCACCGACTTCTTCGACCTCGCCGAGGCGCTCCGCGGCGACGACGCTGTGGACGCCGCCGTCGAGCACCTGCCGCGCGCCACGATCCTGGCGCTCCGCGACGGCGGTGCCGTCGACGCGCTCGGCCCCGCGGTCGAGCTCGGCCTGGCCGACCAGGACGGCGCCGTCGACGACGCGGTCGCCGCACGCGTGGCCGCCCACCCCGACCTCACCTCACTCGACGAACAGCCTGGAGGCCCGGAGCAGGTCCGCCCCGCTGCTCCCGTCCTCGACGCCGCGGCGCTCGAGCGTGCGCGCACCACGGGCGCGGAACAGGCGTTCGCGACGATGACCGTGCTCGCGGAGCTGCTGCGGGCGGTCGACGCCGGCGCGGTCCGCGAACTCGTCAAGGGCGGAATCGGCATGCCGCTCGCCCGGACCCTCGCGGAGCGCATCGGCACCGACGCCGAACTCGTCGCCGGTCGCCTGGCGCTGCTCGACGGCATCGGGTTCGCCGACCCCGACACCGGACGCTGGATCGTCACCGACGCCGGGCACGCCTGGTTGCTCGCCAGCTGGCCGGAGCGCTGGGTGTCGCTGGTGGCCGCATGGTCGGACACCCTCCCGCCGGCCGTGCACGAAGTGCTCGCGCTGGCCGACGGCGACCTGCGCGACCTCGTACCGCTCGGACGCTGGGCCTACCCGGCCGGATCCCGCTGGCTCGACGCCCTGCTGCTCGACGTCGCCGGCACCGCGGCGTCGCTCGGCCTGGCCGTCGACGGTCTCGTCACGAGCACGGGCCGGGCGCTGTTCGACGGCGACGCCGAGCAGGCCGCCGACGACCTGCCGGGCACCGTCGAACGGGTCTACCTGCAGCACGACCTCACCGTCATCGCGCCGGGGCCCCTCGCACCGGTGGACGACGACGCCCTGCGCACGGTCGCCGTGCTCGAGGCACCGGGGCTCGCGGCGCGGTACCGCATCTCCGAGGACACCCTGCGCACGGCGTTCCGGGCCGGACACTCCCGCGACGACCTGCTGGCGCTGCTCGGGCGGCTGTCGGCCACCGGCATCCCGCAGCCCCTGGCCTACCTGATCGACCAGGTCGCCGGACGCGACGGCAGCATCGTCGTCGACCGGGGACCCGGCGGTGTCGGCACCGAGGTCCGAGGCACCCCCGACCAGCTCGACCTGATCGGGGTCGACGCCGAACTCCGGCAGCTCGCCTGGGACCGGCCCGACCTGACGACGCTGACCACGCGCTACCCGCCGCACGTCGTGCACAACGCGCTCGAGGACCAGCGCTACCCGGCCGTCCTGACGACCGCAGCCCGTCCCGAGGCGCACCACGGGCCTCCCGGCCGGCGCAGCCCCACCGGACGCTCGCCGGAGCAGTCGGCGCACGCACTCGTCGAACGGCTCCGCCTGACGACCCGGCGCGGCGACGCGGAGCCGGAGCAGGAGTGGCTCGGTCGGCAGATCGACCTGGCCGTCCGCGGGCGCACGCCGATCCGCGTGACCGTCCGGATGCCGGACGGCTCGGAGCGACCGTTCTCGATCGTGCCGACGTCGGTCGCCGCCGGACGCGTCCGCGGGCGGGACACCGCCGTCGACGTCGAGCGCACGCTGCCGCTGTCGCTCGTCGTGTCGGTCGAGAGCGACGCCTGAGCCGTGCGGTCACCAGTACGCAGGCGCTGACGGCTAGGCTGGCAGGTCATGAACGGACCGCTGATCGTGCAGAGCGACCGCACCGTGCTCCTCGAGGTCGCGCACCCCGACGCCGAGGACGCACGCCACGAGCTCGCGGCCTTCGCCGAGCTCGAACGCGCTCCCGAGCACGTGCACACCTACCGGATCACCCGACTCGGACTCTGGAACGCGCGCGCCGCGGGCCACGACGCCGAGGCGATGATCGACACCCTGGAACGCTTCGCGAAGTTCCCCGTGCCGCAGAGCGTCACGGTCGACATCCGCGACACGGTCTCGCGCTACGGACGACTCGTGATCCGTCGCGAGGAACGCCCCGACGCGCCCGTGATCGCGAACTCCCCCGCCGAGGAACTCGAGCGGCTGCCGCTCCTGCTGCTCACCGCCGAGGACCCGTCGGTGCTCGCCGAGGTCATCCGGTCGAAGCGGATCAAGCCGCTGCTCGGTGACATGCGGTCCTCGACCGAGGTCGAACTGCAGCCGTGGGCGCGTGGGCAGATCAAGCAGGAACTCGTGAAGCTCGGCTGGCCGGCCGAGGACCTGGCCGGCTACACCCCGGGCCAGCCGCACCCGATCGACCTGGACACCGCCGAGTGGCACATGCGGCCGTACCAGGAGCAGGCGGTCGACACGTTCTTCGCCCAGGGCTCCGGCGTCGTCGTGCTGCCCTGCGGTGCGGGCAAGACGCTCGTCGGCGCCGGTGCGATGGCGACCGTCAAGGCGACGACGCTCATCCTGGTCACCAACACCGTCTCGGCGCGGCAGTGGCGCACCGAGCTCCTGAAGCGCACGACCCTGACGCCGGAGGACATCGGCGAGTACTCGGGCAGCGTCAAGGAGATCCGGCCGGTCACGATCGCGACGTACCAGATCCTCACCGCCCGTCGGAAGGGCGAGTACACGCACCTGTCGCTCCTCGATGCCCTCGACTGGGGCCTCATCGTCTACGACGAAGTGCACCTGCTCCCCGCTCCGGTGTTCAAGCTGACCGCCGACCTGCAGGCCCGCCGACGCCTCGGCCTCACCGCCACGCTCGTGCGCGAGGACGGCCGCGAGGGCGACGTCTTCTCGCTCATCGGGCCGAAGCGCTACGACGCCCCGTGGAAGGAGATCGAGGCGCAGGGCTACATCTCGCCGGCCTCCTGCTACGAGGTCCGCATCGACCTGCCGCACCAGGACCGCCTGGAGTACGCGGCGTCGAGCGACGACGAGCGCTACCGGCTCGCCGCGACGTCGCCGGCGAAGACCCCGGTGGTGCGGGAACTCATCGAGAAGCACCGCGGTGAGCAGATCCTGGTGATCGGGCAGTACATCGACCAGCTCGACGAACTGGCCGCGTCGCTCGACGCGGCGGAGATCACCGGAGCGACCCCGGTCGACGAACGGGAGCGGCTGTACGACGCGTTCCGGTCCGGCGAGGTCGATGTGCTCGTCGTGTCCAAGGTCGCGAACTTCTCGATCGACCTGCCCGACGCGACCGTCGCGATCCAGGTGTCCGGCTCGTTCGGGTCCCGGCAGGAAGAGGCGCAGCGGCTCGGCCGACTCCTCCGACCGAACAAGGACGGCCTGCCCGCCTCGTTCTACACGCTCGTGGCCCGGGACACCGTCGACCAGGACTTCGCGCAGAACCGGCAGCGGTTCCTGGCGGAGCAGGGGTACTCCTACACGATCCTCGACGCCGACCAGGTCCAGACGCCCGTGGGCTGACGTACGAAGCGCTCTCAGGAAACCCCGAGGGAACAGTCAGAAGATAAGACCATGAGCGATGGCCCCAAGATCCTGATCGTCGACGACGAGCCGAACATCCGCGACCTCCTGACGACCTCGTTGCGCTTCGCCGGCTTCGCCGTGCGTGCGGTGGGCAACGGCGCACAGGCGATCTCCGCCGTGCTGGAAGAAGAGCCGGACCTCATCATCCTCGACGTGATGCTGCCCGACATGAACGGCTTCGGTGTGACCAAGCGCCTGCGTTCCTCGGGCTACACCTCGCCGATCCTGTTCCTGACGGCGAAGGACGACACCGAGGACAAGATCACCGGCCTCACCGTCGGTGGTGACGACTACGTCACCAAGCCGTTCTCGCTCGACGAGATCGTCGCCCGCATCAAGGCCATCCTCCGTCGCACCATGAACGACGAGGAAGACGCGATCATCCGCGCCGGTGAGCTCACGATGGACCAGGACACGCACGAGGTCACGATCGGTGACGCGCAGATCGAGCTCTCCCCCACCGAGTTCAAGCTGCTCCGCTACCTCATGCTCAACCCGAACCGCGTGCTGTCGAAGGCGCAGATCCTCGACCACGTGTGGGAGTACGACTTCAACGGCGACGCGGGCATCGTCGAGAGCTACATCTCGTACCTGCGCCGCAAGCTCGACCAGTACTCCGCCGAGCCGATCATCCAGACCAAGCGCGGCTTCGGCTACATGCTGAAGGCGTCCAAGGCTTCCTAGGGGCCAAGGCCCCTCGGGGCTCGACTTCACGGCGGCCGTCCGGTTTCACCGGGCGGCCGCTGTCTATCGTTGAGGCAGCATGCACACGCGAATGAACCACTGGTGGGACGGGATCTCCCTGCGCACCAAGATCACCGGGATCACGGTGCTCCTCGTCGCGCTCGGACTGCTCGTCGCCGGACTCGGCACGATGACGGTGCTGTCCACCTACCTCATGCAGCAGCTCGACAACACGGTCAAGCAGACCACCGAGCAGCTCGAGGGCCAGAACATCAGTGACGGCGAGCAGTACTGCAAGCTGTCCGTCGTGGTGTCGCAGAGCGCCTACGTCGCCGCGTACGACGCCGACGGCGACCGGATCTGCCAGACGAAGGCGTCGAGTCGGCCCGACGTCCGCGAAGCCACCCTGGTGCAGGCCGCGCAGTCGAACCAGCGCATCTCGCTCTACGACAGCCAGCACGACCACGAGTGGCGTGCCCAGATCATCCCGGCGTCGCTGCAGAACCAGTCCGACGGCACCACCGAGACCGGCTACGTGCTCATTGCGGTCTCCAGTGCCGGCACCGACGAGACGATCGGCAAGTTCACCGCGATCTTCCTCGGGTTCGGCGCCTCG
Source organism: Curtobacterium sp. MCBA15_007 (assembly GCF_001864905.1). NCBI lineage: Bacteria > Bacillati > Actinomycetota > Actinomycetes > Micrococcales > Microbacteriaceae > Curtobacterium > Curtobacterium sp. MCBA15_007. The sequence goes on along the minus strand of NZ_MJGM01000001.1, from coordinate 647,797 downwards.
GTCATCCTGCTCGGCGCCATGCTCACCCGGCTGCTCGTCACCGCGACCTTCGACCCGCTGCGCGACGTCGAGGACACCGCGGCCCGGTTCGCCGCCGGTGACTTCAACCAGCGCCTCGAAGCCGACACCCCGAACACCGAGGTCGGCCGGCTCAACCGCTCCCTCAACGTGATGCTCGAGCGGATCGACTCCGCGTTCGAGGACCGTGAGCGCACCATCGACCAGATGCGCCGGTTCGTCGGGGACGCCTCCCACGAGCTCCGCACCCCGCTGGTGTCCCTGCGCGGGTACGCCGAGCTGTACCGGATGGGTGCCCTCCGCAAGGAAGAAGACGTCGCCCAGGCGATGGAGCGCATCGAGAAGGAAGCGCAGCGGATGGGCCTGCTCGTGCAGGACCTGCTGCAGCTCGCCCGCATCGACGAGTCCAAGCCGCTCGAGCTCGGCCCCGTCGACCTCGTCGCCATCGCCCGCGACTCGGCGCTCGACACCATGGCCTCCAACCCCGACCGCGAGATCCAGGTCCTCGTCGAGGACTCCCTGACCGGCGAGAGCGTGCCGCAGGCCGTCCGTCCGTCGTCGTCCCCGTCGTCCGTCGTCTCTCCGGACACCGGCGAGGCACCCCCCGTGTCGCCGACCTCGGCGAACACCACGGGCCCGATCGCGTTCTCGCGCCAGACCATCGCGCGCCTCCGAGCCCGCCGCACGCGCGCGATGAACATCGACGCCGGCGCCACACCGACCGACGAGACCACGCCGCTGCCCACGGTCGTGCTGCCGAAGCGCCCGCCGATCGTCCTGGCAGAGGAGAACAAGATCCGCCAGATCGTCACGAACCTGATGGGCAACGCCATGCGGTTCACGGCGCACGACGACCCGATCGAGATCGGCATCGGCGTGGACGACGAGCGCGGCATGGCGCACCTCGACGTGATCGACCACGGTGAGGGGATCCCGCCGCAGCTGCGCGAGAAGATCTTCCAGCGCTTCTGGCGTGCCGACACCTCGCGCGCACGCGACACCGGTGGCTCGGGTCTCGGACTCGCCATCGTGTCCGGGATCGTCGCGGCGCACCACGGCTCGGTCGAGGTCTTCGACACCGAGGGCGGCGGCGCGACCTTCCGCGTCTGGCTCCCCCTGCTCCCCCGCGACTTCGCCGCCTGACCGCCTGACCGGCGAGGGCCGTGCGTCCCGCGGCGTCCCGGCCGTCCCGCGGCGTCCCGGCTGGTCACAACACCCCGTTCACGGCCGCCGAGTGGTCACGATCTGTCGTCTGCGCACTCGCTGACCGACAGTTCGTGACCGACCGGCGCACAGCCGACGACATGTCGTGACCGCCCGACGAAGTACTCATCCGCGTGGCACATGCCGCTCTCACGCCGAGCGCCGACGGTTTCCGACCGCACGGACCTCGAACGCCTGCCGGAGCCGCTCGAACAACACTGCGGGCCGGTGGGCGTCCGACGCCGTTGCATGGATCACGAGCCAGTCGTTCACCACGAACCCGTTGTCCCGTCGTTGATCGTGTCGGAAGGTGTCGCGCTCGCGGTGGTGATCGCCGTCGTACTCCAACGCGATGCCGAACTCCGGCCACGCCATGTCGACGCGGCCGAGGAACCGTCCCGCACCGTCGTGCACGTCGACGTTCAGCTCCGGCTCGGGGAACCCCGCTTCGACCACTGCCAGACGGAGCCAGGTCTCCTGCGGCGACTCCGCGCCCGCCCGGACGAAGTCCAGCGCGCGTCGAGCAGCGAGCGCGGAGCGCGTGCCGGGACGGATCGCAGCGCGGAGGTCGTCCGCAGTCGCCAGACCCGACACTCCGACGAGGTGGTCCCCGATCGCGACCAGGCCGTCACGGTCCACGACACCGGCGCACTCGAACCACATCTGCGCGGGCGAACTGACCCGGCGCTCGCGGTGTTCGACGACGGTCGGCCGACGGATGCGGTGCGCGATCACGTCCGGCCGACGCATCCGAACTCCGTCTCCCACAGTGGAGACGTGCACGGTCCGGAGCGATTGCACCGACTGCGGCAGTGGCGCACCCCAGATCGCAGCGGCGGTCGTGTGACTGAAGAACTGGTCGGGACGCATGACCAGGGCGACGGCGTCGATGAAGTCCACCGAGTCGATCGGAGCGCGGACACCGTGGACCGGGGCTGCCAGGTCGGCACGTCGGAGTCGTTCCGGATGAATGCCACCACCCACGGCATCGGCCACGCGGAAGGTGGATCGGTCGAACGGAGCGGGGAGGCGACGGGCAGCTGGCATGCCGTCATGGTCGCTGCAGGGCACGCGAGCCGACCACCTGCGCTCGGAACCTGTGGAGAACGAGGTGAGTCGGGCCTCCTGTGCGGGAGTGGTGAGGCGCGACACGAGCAAGCCGCATCCACGAGCCGGTCATGACTCCCCGCTCCTGCGCCGCCGGACGGTCACGAAGTGTCGACGGGAACCGGCCAAACCGACGGTTCGTGACCGCGCCGCGAGCCTGAGCGGGGTGTCGTGACCAACAGACCCACCCGCACACACAGAAGGGCCCCACACGCGCAGCGTGCGGGGCCCTTCTGTCAGGCGGACTTAGAAGTCCATGCCACCCGTCGGGTCGCCAGCCGGAGCAGCGGGGGTGCGCTCGGGCTTCTCGGCGACGACGACCTCGGTGGTCAGGAACAGACCGGCGATCGACGCAGCGTTCTGCAGCGCCGAACGCGTGACCTTGGCGGGGTCGATGATGCCGGCGGCGATCAGGTCGACGTACTCGCCGGTCGCGGCGTTGAGGCCCCAACCCGACTCGAGCTCGCGGACCTTGGCGGCGACGACGCCCGGCTCGAGACCGGCGTTCAGCGCGATCTGCTTGAGCGGCGCGTCGATGGCCACGCGGACGATGTTCGCACCGGTCGCCTCGTCACCCTCGAGCTCGAGGGCCTCGAGTGCGACGGCACCGGCCTGGATGAGGGCGACGCCACCACCGGCGACGATGCCCTCTTCGACGGCAGCCTTCGCGTTGCGGACGGCGTCCTCGATGCGGTGCTTGCGCTCCTTGAGCTCGACCTCGGTCGCGGCACCCGCCTTGATGACGGCGACGCCACCGGCGAGCTTCGCGAGGCGCTCCTGGAGCTTCTCGCGGTCGTAGTCGGAGTCGGTCGCCTCGATCTCGGCACGGATCTGGCGGACACGGCCGGCGATCTGCTCGGCGTCGCCGGCACCCTCGACGATCGTGGTCTCGTCCTTGGTGATGACGACCTTGCGGGCACGACCGAGCAGGTCGAGCGTCGCGTTCTCGAGCTTGAGGCCGACCTCTTCCGAGATGACCTGGCCGCCGGTCAGGATCGCGATGTCCTGCAGCATGGCCTTGCGGCGGTCGCCGAAGCCCGGAGCCTTGACGGCGACGGACTTGAAGATGCCGCGGATCTTGTTCACGACGAGCGTGGCCAGGGCCTCGCCGTCGACGTCCTCGGCGATGATCAGGAGCTGCTTGCCCGCCTGGATCACCTTGTCGACGACCGGCAGGAGGTCCTTGATGTTCGAGATCTTCGAGTTGACGATCAGGATGTAGGCGTCCTCGAAGACGGCTTCCTGACGCTCGGGGTCGGTGACGAAGTACTGCGACAGGTAGCCCTTGTCGAAGCGCATGCCCTCGGTGAGCTCGAGCTCGGTGCCGAAGGTGTTCGACTCCTCGACGGTGACGACGCCTTCCTTGCCGACCTTGTCGATGGCCTCGGCGATGAGCGCGCCGATCGTCGGGTCAGCGGCCGAGATCGACGCGGTCGCGGCGATCTGGTCCTTGGTCTCGATGTCCTTCGCGTTGGCGAGGAGCTGGTCGGAGACGGCGGCGACGGCCTTCTCGATGCCGCGCTTGAGCGACACGGGGTCGGCGCCGGCGGCGACGTTGCGCAGGCCTTCGCGGACGAGGGCCTGGGCGAGGACGGTCGCGGTGGTCGTTCCGTCACCGGCGACGTCGTCGGTCTTCTTGGCGACCTCCTTGACGAGCTCCGCACCGATCTTCTCGTACGGGTCGTCGAGTTCGATCTCCTTGGCGATGGAGACACCGTCGTTCGTGATCGTGGGGGCGCCCCACTTCTTCTCGAGGACGACGTTGCGGCCGCGCGGGCCGAGCGTCACCTTCACGGCGTCGGCCAGCTGGTTCAGGCCGCGCTCGAGGCCACGGCGGGCCTCCTCGTCGAAAGCAATGATCTTAGCCATGTGGTTTTTCGTCCCTCCCGGACGTCGTCTTGGGGGTCGTGCTGGCACTCAGCGTGAGCGAGTGCCAACGCCGATTCTGGCACTCGACGGGTGCGAGTGCAACACAGTCGGGAGGCTCGTGACGACTTCCCAGGACACGCCACGTCCGGCGGACCCCGCACCACCGCCGCGGTCGCGCTCCCCGCACCCGTCCTCACCCCCGCACACGACGAACGCGCCGCCCCTGACGGGACGGCGCGTTCTGGAAGTGGTGGTGCTCAGGCGGGGCGGACGGACTCTGCCTGCGGGCCCTTCGACCCGGTCCCGACGTCGAACACGACGGCCTGGCCCTCCTCGAGGACCTTGTAACCCGACATGTCGATGGCCGAGTAGTGCACGAACACGTCCTGGCCCCCTCCATCCACGGTGATGAAGCCGAAGCCCTTTTCAGCGTTGAACCACTTCACGGTTCCGTTGGCCATGATCTCTTGCTCCCTGGTACTGCAGTGCGGAACGACGTGATCGTCGTCTGCATGGGACTCTGACCGAACGCGCCGGATCAGGCAAGAGGTGTGACGTTGTTTCACGTCGATTCCGTCAGAATTCAACGTGCCCGAAACACACCCGTCACACAATGCGCGAAAAACGCGGTGGTGCCGGGATCAACCGGTGTAGTCCGCGCCGAGGACGACACTCACGTCCGCGTTCGGGAACGCCGCCGACTGCTGCACCGCGGTGACCCCGAGCTGCTTCGCGATGCCCTGCGCGACCGCCGCCTGCGACGCCTGCTGGTAGTAGACGATCGTCGACGTCGAACCCGTCGTGCCGGCGTCACCGGTCGAGGCGACCTGCCAGCCGGCACCGGTCAGTGCCGCACTCGCCCGGCTGGCCAGGCCCGTGGTGGTCGTGCCGTTCAGGACCACGACGGTGGTGGTGCCCTGCTGCGCCGGCGTCGCGGCCGCGGCACTGCCCGCGCCGGACCCCGCGGAACCCGATCCGGCCGACGAGGACGCGGACGGCTTCGACGTCGCCGAGGGCTTCGCGGTGGCGGACGCCGACGTGGACGCCGACGGAGAGTCCGAGCTGTTGAAGGAGTAGCTGCCGTTCAGCAGCGCGAGCACGAGCACGCCGATGCCGACGAGCACCCCGGTGGCGAGTGCCGCCCAGGCGAAGGCGATCCAGCCACGGCCGCGACGCTGGGCACCGCGGTGCGCACCGACCCGCGGGCCGTCGGCGACGTCGTCGAACCGGTCTCGGGGGAATCTCGTGCTCATCGTTCCTCTTCACGTCCTTCGGGAGCCACGCCTGGCGCGACGAAGCTGCGCGTGGCCCGGGCGCTGGTGCGCGCGTGCCGGAGCCGCTGCAGCCGGCTGACGAGCTGCGGGTCGTACGCGAGTGCCGCGGGCGAGTCGATCACGCGGTTCAGCACCTGGTAGTAGCGCGCCGCCGACATCTCGAACTCGACCCGGATCTCCGCTTCCTTCGTGCGGTCGTGCCGTGCCCGGTCCTGCTCGAACGACAGCACGCGCTGGGCGAGCTCACTGAGCTGCTCAGTGCTGCGTTCGTCGGTGGGGCTGGTCACGGCGGTTCCGATCACGGTCGGGTAACGGGTCTCGCACATCGTAGGGGTGGAGTCGATCCGGACCCTGGCACGGGGCTGGACTGTCGCGAACACTGGTCACAGGTTCGGTGCACGGAACCAGCGCACGCGGGTACCGAACGGGTCGGAGACGGCGACCGCGACCCCGTCGATCGAGGCCGTCGCGAACGCGTCCGTGTCAGCGGCGTCGACGTCATCGGGGAGCGTCGCGGCCACATCGCGCAGGATCCCGGTGCGCTCGAGGGCGATCCAGTGCACCCCCCGCTCACGGATCCGGTCCACGAACCGTTGCCGGTCCGCGCCCGGCACGTAGACCAGGGTCCCAGTGGTCAGGACGACCGGTTCGACGTCGTCCGGCAGGGCGTCCAGTGCACGGTCGAGGTCACCCGGCAGCGTGCCCCTGATCCGCACGGGAGGCACGGCGAGCGTCGCGCGCGCCGCCTCGCGCATCAGGGCGATCCGCTCCGTCGCCTCGGGCGGGACGACCTCGACCAACCGGTCGAACGCGCCCGGTGCGGCGAGGTCGATCGGGTTCGGGTCGAGGGCGATCCGTGCGCCGATCCGGATCGGCCTGCTCGCCGGAGCCGGAAGGACCCCTGAGACGTCCGCGACGAGACGGACCGCGGGTTCGTCGACCGCCGTGTGCATCCGGACGAGCTCGGTGCGCGCCCCGCCGTGGTCGTCGCGCCCCGAAGAGTCGGGGCGCGACGACGGCACCGGGGCGCGTTCCGCCGGCACCCGGGACTCCGACGTCCGGTGGTCGAGCGTCACCCGGTCCGGGATCGAGCACAGCCCGGCGGCAGCCCCGGCATCGACCAGGCCGAGCGGCCGTACGGAGCGTTCGGCGAGCGCCGCGAAGAGCGGGACGACCGGGGCGAGCCGCCGCGGGTCGTTGGCCTGCACCGTGGCGGACGCGAGGGCCGTGACCAGCGCGGGGCGGGCCTCCAGGCCGAGCGCGCCGAGCGCACCCGGGTCCGACGGGTCCGCGCCCAGCCGCCGCGCGACCGCGAAGAACAGTTCCGGCTGCCGCTGCTGCTCGGGGACCTCGGCGAGGAGCGCGACGAGGGCGTCGTCGAGCGACCGTGCCCAGGCGGCGTACGACGGTGAGACCGCCTCGATGCGGTCGGCGTAGGCGGCGTACCGGGCCCGGGTGTCCATCAGCGCCCGGGCCGGTGCATGCCGACGTGGCGGATGCCGGCCTCCACGTACGGCTCCCCGAACCGCACGAAGCCGTACCGCTCGTACAGGGCCGCGACGTACTCCTGGGCGTGCAGGACGAACGGGTCGTGTCCGTGTTCGTCGAGGACGGCGGCGACGAGCCGGCCGGCGATCCCCTGCCCGCGGTGCTCCGGGTCGGTCGCGACCCGCCCGATGACCCACGCCGGCGACTCGGCGCCGTCCGGGTGGACCTCGTCCACCGCCGGGCGGATGAGCCGCAGGTACCCAACCGCAGCGGTGTCCGTGCCGAACCACCAGTGCTCGGTGTCGGGCTCGCGGTCACGGCCGTCGAAGTCCTCGGCGGTGACCCGCTGCTCGAGCGCGAACACGCGGTTGCGCAGGACGACGATGCCGTACAGTGCGTCCGTCGTCAGACGGGTCCAGCGGGCGTGGTGCACGGAATGCTCGGACATCGTGGCGAGTTTACTGAAGTGGTCGGGAGTGCCCGGAAGAGCCCGACCGGAAGCAGGAGGAACCAATGGCATACAACGTCGACAAGTCCGACGCCCAGTGGCGCGAGGAGCTCTCCCCGGACCAGTACGCCGTCCTCCGCCAGGCGGGGACCGAACGACCGTGGACCGGTGAACTCCTCGACGAGGAGCGCGCCGGCGTCTACACCTGTGCGGCCTGCAACGCGGAGCTGTTCAAGAGCGGCACGAAGTTCGACTCCGGCTGCGGCTGGCCGTCGTTCTACGAGTCGGTGAACCCCGACGCCGTGCAGCTCATCGAGGACAACTCGCTCGGCATGGCCCGGACCGAGGTCCGGTGCGCGAGCTGCGGTTCGCACCTGGGCCACGTGTTCCCCGACGGGTTCGGCACCCCCACCGGTGACCGGTACTGCATGAACTCGATCTCGCTGAACTTCTCGGAGAAGTCGGGCGAGTGAGCCCCGGACGCCCTCACCGGTAGGATGAGCGGCGTCAGCCGGCATGGCGCAATTGGTAGCGCACCGTACTTGTAATACGGGGGTTGCGGGTTCAAGTCCCGCTGCCGGCCCCAGAGCGATGCCCCGGGCGAAGTCTCGCCCGGGGCATCGGCACACGGAACGCGGATCAGGGGGCGTTCCGGGCGCTGGACGCGGTAACCAGCCGGTCGTGCGACGAGGATGACACCTCACCGACCCGCGCGTCCACACCCTGACCCCACATCCGCGGAAATCCGCACGATGTGCACGAACGCGAAACGGCGCGGTCCGGCCGACGCCCGCCGACTCAGCGCCCGCCGGCTCAGCGCCCGCCGGTTCAGCGCCCGCCGGTTCAGCGCCCGCCGGTGATCTTCCGCTCCCGCTGCGCGACGCCCGCCGTGCCGTAGGGGTAGTCGTCGATGCGGGGCGCGCTGGCGTCGGTCAGCCGGGCGAGCTCGTCGTCGGTGAGCACCAGGTCGGCGGCACCGAGGTTGTCCTCGAGCTGCGACAGGGTGCGGACACCGAGGATCACGCTCGTGACCGCGGGCCGGGCCAGCAGCCAGGCGAGTGCGACCTGCGACTTCGACGCGTCGTGGGCGTCGGCCACCTCGGAGACGGCGTCGAGCACCTCCCACGTGCGCTCGTCGCCGTTGCGGGCCTCCCACGCCTCCATGCCGCGCTCCGGGTTCTCGCCCAGGCGGGTGGCGCCGGACGGGGCCTCGTCGCGCTGGTACTTGCCCGACAGCCAGCCGCCGGCCAGGGGCGACCAGGGCAGCAGGCCGATGCCGGCGTCGAGGCAGGCGGGCACGACCTCGTGCTCGATGTCGCGGACGAGCAGGTTGTACTGCGGCTGCAGGGTGACCGGCGGTGCCCAGCCGTGCGCCTTCGCCTCGTAGACGGCCTTGGTGACCTGGTAGCCGAGGTAGTTCGAGAACCCGTACGAGCCGATCTTGCCGGCGGACACGGCGTCGTCGAGGAACCGCAGGGTCTCGTCGATGGGGGTCAGGGCGTCCCACGCGTGCATCTGGTACAGGTCGATGTGGTCGACGCCGAGCCGTTCGAGCGAGGCGTCGAGGGCCACGCGCAGGTGTCGTCGGGACAGCCCGAGGTCGTTCGGACCGTCGCCCTGCGGGAACCGGCCCTTGGTGGCGAGGACGACCTGCGCCGCCTCGGTGGGGTGTGCTGCGAGCCAGCTGCCGATGACCCGCTCGGACTCGTTGCCGGAGTAGACGTCCGCCGTGTCGACGAGCGTGCCACCGGCGGCCACGAAGGCGTCGAGGATGGCGTGTGAGGTGGGTTCGTCGGCTTCGCTGCCGAACGTCATGGTGCCGAGGGTCAGCGTCGACACCGATGTCCCGCTGTTGCCGAGGAGTCTGTAGTCCATGGCGGGGACGGTACGCCCGGTGGGGTCCGACCGAGGGGACCCACGAGTACCCCTCAGCGCGGGGCGGACAGGAACCGCAGCGCCGCTTCGCGGAACGGCCGCGAGGTCGGTGCGTTGAAGTGGTTGCGCCCCGGGATCTCGAAGAAGGTGGCGTCCGGTGCGGCCTCGGCGAGCCGGACCGCGCTGTCGCGGATGCCGTCCTCGCTGCCGGCCGCCATCAGGAGCGGCTGCGCCGGGGCGTTCTGCGGGGTCGGCTCGATGCTGTTCCGCATCCCCTCGACCATGGCCACGAGCGCGCCGAGGTCGTTGCCCTCGACGTTGCCCGCCATCGTCAGGTAGCCGTTCGTCACGCGGTCCTCGATCGGGGTGCCGTCGGCGATGTAGGCCTTCGCCTGGTCGACGCGGACGCGGCGCATCGGGTCGGCGTCCGGGATCCCGCCGAAGACTGCTCGCGAGATCCGGCCCGGCAGGCGTTCGGCGGTGTGCCAGCCGACGCGGGCGCCGAGCGAGTAGCCGAGGTACGCGACGTCGTCGAGCAGGTACGTGTCGATGACCGTGGTGACGTCGGCGACGAGCAGGTCCATCGAGTAGGCACCCGGATCGTGCGGCTTCGCGCTCGCGCCGTGCCCCCGCTGGTCGAGCGCCAGCACGCGGTAGCCGGCACGGACCAGGTGTCGCGTCCAGCCCGATGCGTGCCAGTTGAGCACTGCGCCGGAGGCGAACCCGTGCACCGCGATGACGGCCGGGGCGTCGGGGTCGCCGAAGTCGTAGGTCGCGAGTCGCAGCCCGTCGGGCGACATCACGAACCGGGGGCGGGGCGCTTCGGGGACGAGTGACATGTCCTCTCCAGCGTATCGGGGCAGTGTGGTCGCCATGGACGGCTACGGCGGCGATCAGATCCGGGCGGCGGAACGCCCCCACCTCGACGCGGGGGAACCGCTCATGCAGCGAGCCGCCGCAGGGCTCGCGCGCATCGTCGGCGACCTGCTGGACGATCCGGCCGTGCGGCCGGTCGACGGGCCGGGATCGGTCCTCGTGCTGGCGGGCAGCGGCGACAACGGCGGGGACGCCCTGTTCGCGGGTGCTCGCCTGGCAGCGGCCGGGAGGCACGTGGCGGTCCTGCGCGTCGGCTCCCGTGTCCACGCGGCCGGCCTGGCAGCGGCGCTGGACGCCGGCGCCCGTCTGCTCGACGGCGCGTCCGGCACCTCGGGACCGAACGCGGGCGGAGCGGCCGACATCCTGCGGGCAGCCGGCCGGAGCGACGGCGAGCGCCTGGCCGCCGTCGCGACCGAGGCGGCACTCGAGGCCGACCTGGTGCTCGACGGCATCCTCGGCATCGGGGTGCACGGCGCGACCGCACTGCGGTCCCCCGCCCGCGAGGTCGTGGACGCGATCCGCGAGCTCGCCCGCGACCAGCGCGCGCCGTTCGTCGTCGCGGTCGACGTGCCGAGCGGCGTCGACGTGGACACCGGCGGCGTCGCGGACGACCACGTCCTGCACGCCGACGTCACCGTCACGTTCGGCGGCGTGAAGGCCGGACTGCTGACCGGACCCGCCGCCACCCTCGCGGGTCGGATCGAACTCGTCGACGTCGGGATCGGTGCGGACCTGGCGACGATGGAACCGCTGATCCGCACCTGATCCCGCGCCGGGGTCAGTGGTGCTCGTACAGCACGGGCTCCGGCAGACCGTGCTCGGCGCGGATGCTGCGCGCGATGCCCTCGATCGCGACCAGGGCGTCGACCACGAGCTCCGGCGTGACGGGGAACGGCATGTTGTGGATGGTCTCGCCCTCCGCCGTCGCGGCCTCGGCCACGGCCTGCAGCACGTCGCGGTCGTCCACCGTCAGGCCGATCTCGGTCAGGGTGTTCGGCAGGCCGACCTTCGTGGTGAAGACGACGAAGTCCTCGATCTCCTCCGCCGGGGCGCCCTCGAGCACGAGCTGCGCGATCGTGCCGATGTTGACCTTCTGCCCGTGCGCCAGGCCGTGGGCCTGCGGAGCGGCGGTCAGCCCGTTGTGGATCGCGTGGGCGGCGGCGAGCCCGCCCGACTCGAACCCCAGGCCGGACAGCAGCGTGTTCGCCTCGACGACCTTCTCGAGCGCGGGGGTGACGACCTTGGACTTGACGGCCTCGATGGCCTGCAGGGCGTTCTCGTGCAGGAGCCTCCACGACAGTTCGGCCAGCGCGACGCCGGTCTGGGTCTGCAGGCCGCCGGCCATGGTGTCGGCGTTGGCACGCTTCGCGGCACGGGCCTCGACCCAGGTCGCCAGCGCGTCGCCGATGCCCGCGACCAGGAACTGCACCGGGGCGTTGGCGACGAGCCTGGTGTCGATGAGCACGAGGTCCGGGTTGTGCGGGAAGAAGCGGTACTCGATGAACTCGCCCTCGGCGGTGTAGATGACGGCGAGCGCCGAGGTGGGGGCGTCGGTGGACGCGGCCGTCGGGACGCTCGCCCACCGGATGCCGGCCAGGTGTCCGGCGGCCTTCGCGGCGTCGATGGCGGAGCCGCCGCCGAGTCCCACGATGACGTCGGCGTCCTTCGCGGCGATCTGCTCGACGAGCTCGTCGACGGCTTCGGGGGTGGCGAAGCGGCCGAACCCGACACGCTCGACGGCCAGGTCGGCGGACCGGAAGCTCTCGGTGACGGCGGTCTCGACGATGCCCCAGACCACGTCGTCGGCGACGATCAGGGGCCGCTTGCCGATCGGGGCGATGAACTCGCCGACGCGGGTGATCGCGTCCTTGCCCTGGACGTAGCGGGCGGGGCTCATCACGGTGCTGATGGGAGTGGCCATCGTGCGGTTCCTTCCGGTTGTACGACAGGTGTACGTCAGGTGTCGGGGTGGCCGACGCCGCCGACGGTACGCGGGGCCGCTGATCGGTAGGTTCGGGGCCATGACGTTCAACGACGATGCTCGGCTTCGGGGCGGCAAGGTCAAGCGGCGGGGTCGCACCACGGCGATCGGCGGTGGTGCCGTGGGTGTCGGCGCCGTCGTGGTGTTCCTGATCCTGCAGTTCACGGGGGTCGACCTGAGCGGGATCGTCGGCGGCGACAACGGTCTGACGACGATCCAGCAGGGGGGCGAGTCCGCCGACGCCGCCCCCGAGTGCCGGACCGGGCGGGATGCCAACCTGCGCGTCGAGTGCCGGATGGAGGGCGCAGCCGAGTCCCTCGACGCCTACTGGACGTCCGAGGCACGATCCCTCGGCATCTCCTACACCTCGCCGGAGTTCTTCCTGTTCCAGGACTCCACCGACACCGCGTGCGGGCAGGCGTCCGCCGCGACCGGCCCGTTCTACTGCCCGCCGGACCGGGCGGTCTTCCTGGACACCGCGTTCTACGACGACCTGCAGTCGCAGTACGGCTCGTCAGGCGGTCCGCTCGCGCAGATGTACGTCGTCGCGCACGAGTGGGGGCACCACATCCAGCAGCTGCAGGGATCCTTCGCGAGCACCGACCGCTCCGGCACGGGGGCGTCGTCGGACAGTGTCCGCGTCGAGCTGCAGGCGGACTGCTACGCCGGGGCCTGGGTCGGCGACGCCGCGACCACCGAGGACGCGGACGGCGAGACCTTCTTCGAGCCGATCACCCGGACACAGATCACGGACGCCCTGTCGGCGGCGAGTGCGGTGGGCGACGACAGCATCCAGGAGCGTGCGACCGGCCGCGTCGACCCGGACTCGTTCACGCACGGGTCGAGCGAGCAGCGGCAGCGCTGGTTCCTGCGGGGCTACCAGCAGGGTGCGACGCACTGCGACACCCTGAGCATCCCGGGTTCGGCCCTGTAGCCGCGCCGTTGCGGACGTCAGGCCCGGTGCCAGCCGGCACCGGGCCTCCTACCCGTGGTCAGCGCGTCAGCGCTCGTCCGGACGTCAGCGCTCGTCCGGACGTCAGCGCTCGTCCGGACGTCAGCGCTCGTCCGGACGTCAGCGCTTGGTCGGCGTGGGCGTCGGGGTCGCGCTCGGGGTGGGCGTCGGGGTCGCGTCGGTCGTCCCGGCGGCCGTCACCACGAAGGTGCGGAAGTCGTCGTTCGTGACCGGCGAGGTCAGTTCGTACCGCTGGCCGTTCACGAGCACGAGCGGCGTGCCGGGGAACTCCTTGAGCGTCGACCCGGGGATGGTGCCGTCGGACACCTTCGACGTCTGCTCGTCCACCCACTTGGCGTAGTCCTGGTCGGTGATGCAGCTCCGGACGGCGCTGCGCTCCTGGAGTCCCTGCACGCCCGTGACGACGTCGGTGAGCTCCGCGTCCGTCAGGCCCGCCGTGCCCTCGTCCGGCTGCTTCGCGAAGAGCGCCTGGTTGACCGCGTAGAACTGGTTCGGCGAGTGCTCGGCGACGCAGGCAGCGGCGTTCGCGGCGCGGAGCGAGTACTTCGTGCCCTGCGAGCGGTTCGACAGGATCGCGACCGGGTGGATGTCGACCGTGGCCGCTCCGGAGTCGACCAGGTCCTTGATGTAGTCACCGTTGGCCCGCTCGAACTGGCCGCAGCCGGGGCAGAGGTAGTCGACGTACAGGGTGATCCGGACGGTCCCGGCACCGTCGGTCTCGGTGTTGCTCGGGGCGGCAGAGGCCGATCCGGACGCGGACGCGGTGACCGGCTTCAGGTCCTGTCCGATCGTGATGCCGCCCTGCGACATCGTCGACGGTCCGGGCCCGGCGGGCTTCACGGAGTCGACCAGCACGAGCGTGACGATCGTCGCGGCGGCGAGGAGCACGACCCCGAGCCCGATCTGCAGTCCGAGCCGGACACCGCGCTGGCGTCGCTTCTGCTGGGTCCGGGCACGCTGGGCTCGCTGGCGGGCGGCTTCACGGCGCTCGTTCCGCGCGGCGCGGGCAGCACCCTCGGGGCGGTTGTTCATCGGTGCGTCGTCCTCCTGATCGGTGTCCGCTCGGCGTTCCCCTGCTCGGCGGACGGACCCGGCGATTGTAGTGGGGCGCTCTGGGAAGCAGCCGACCAAGGGGGAAAACACTGGCGCACCCGGGTGAACTCGTGTTGTATGAAGCTCGACAGTCGACGACGACTGTCCGGGGCCCGTACGGGCACACCGCTTCACTCGGATCGTCCGGCACGTACCTGCCGGTGAAGGAAGGACCGAACGCTCATGGCGTCCGTCACCTATGACAAGGCAACCCGTCTCTACCCCGGAGGCAACCGTCCCGCGGTCGACTCCCTCGACCTGGACGTCGCCGACGGCGAGTTCCTCGTCCTCGTCGGCCCCTCGGGCTGCGGCAAGTCCACCTCGCTCCGCATGCTGGCCGGCCTCGAAGAGGTCAACTCCGGTCAGATCCGCATCGGCGACCGCGACGTCACGGACGTCCCGCCGAAGGACCGCGACATCGCGATGGTGTTCCAGAACTACGCGCTGTACCCGCACATGACCGTCGCCGAGAACATGGGCTTCGCGCTCAAGATCGCCGGCGTCGGCAAGGAAGAGCGCGCCACCCGTGTGCAGGAAGCCGCCAAGCTCCTCGACCTCGAGGACTACCTCGGCCGCAAGCCGAAGGCGCTCTCCGGTGGTCAGCGTCAGCGTGTCGCGATGGGCCGTGCGATCGTCCGTCAGCCGCAGGTGTTCCTCATGGACGAGCCGCTGTCGAACCTCGACGCCAAGCTCCGCGTCCAGACCCGCACGCAGATCGCATCGCTGCAGCGTCGTCTCGGCGTCACCACGGTCTACGTCACGCACGACCAGACCGAGGCACTGACCATGGGTGACCGCATCGCGGTGCTCAAGGACGGCATCCTGCAGCAGGTCGGCACCCCGCGCGACCTGTACGAGAAGCCGAACAACGTGTTCGTCGCCGGCTTCATCGGTTCGCCGGCCATGAACCTGCTGCCCGCCGACGTCATCGAGGGCGGCATCAAGTTCGGCACGCTCAACCACGCGATCGACCGCGACACCCTGTCGAACGCCCGTGCCGCACAGATCACGGTCGGCATCCGCCCCGAGGACGTCGTCGTGTCGCAGTCCGGCGAGGGCCTGCCCGTCACGGTCGACGTCGTCGAGGAGCTCGGCGCCGACGGCTACCTCTACGGTCACGCCGACGTGAACGGCCAGCGCGCCGACATCGTCGCCCGCGTCGACGGTCGTGCGCACCCGTCGATCGGTGACACGATCGTCATCACGCCGAAGCAGGGCCACGTGCACGCCTTCGACACCGAGTCGGGCGACCGCCTCGACGACAAGGCCGTCGTCAGCGCGTAACCAGCGCACTCCCCCGAGAGCCCGCGCCCGCCTCACCAGGCCGGACGCGGGCTCTCGGCTGTCCCCGACACCAGAGGAACCACCGTGCCCGACTCGATGTCCATCACCGCCGCCACCGTCGACCCCGGCCTGCTCGACCTGCCGTGGGACCTGCCGCTCGCCGACTGGCCCGACGACGCGATCGTCGCGCTGCCGAAGGGCATCTCTCGGCACCTCGTGCGGTTCGTGCACCTGAGCGGGTACGTCGCCGCGGTGAAGGAGACCGGCGAAGAGGTCGCCCGGTCCGAGTACGAGATGCTCCGGACCCTGCAGCGCATGGACGTGCCGTGCGTGGACCCGGTCGCGGTCATCACGAACCGCGCCGATGCCGACGGTGAACCACTGCACCCTGTGCTCGTGACCCGTCACCTGCGGTTCTCGCTGCCCTACCGTGCGCTCTACTCGCAGACGCTGCGCCCGGAGACCGCCACCCGTCTGGTCGACGCCCTCGCGCTGCTGCTCGTCCGCCTGCACGTCATCGGCTTCTACTGGGGCGACGTGTCCCTGTCGAACACGCTGTTCCGTCGCGACGCCGGCGCCTTCGCCGCGTACCTGGTCGACGCGGAGACCGGCAAGCTCTACCCCGGCGGGCTGTCGAACGGCCAGCGCGAGAACGACCTCGAGGTCGCCCGCGTGAACATCGCCGGCGAGCTCCTCGACCTGGAGGCCGGCGGACGGCTCGACGAGAACGCCGACCCCGTGGACGTCTCGAACCGCATCGTCGCCCAGTACCGCACGCTCTGGACCGAGCTCACCGGCACCGAGCAGTTCGACATCAAGGAACGCTGGCGCATCAACGACCGCGTGGAGCGCCTGAACGAGCTCGGCTTCGACATCGAAGAACTGTCGATCCACACGACCGAGGGCGGCTCGCAGGTCCGGATCCAGCCGAAGGTCGTCGACGCCGGGCACCACCAGCGCCGACTGCTGCGGCTCACCGGGCTCGACGCCGGCGAGAACCAGGCCCGGCGCCTGCTCAACGACCTCGACTCGTACCGTGCCCGCAACGGCCGTGACGAACTCGACGAGGAGATGGTGGCGCACGAGTGGGTCTCACGGGTCTTCGAGCCCGTCGTCCGGTCGATCCCCCGTGACCTGCGCGGTCGGCTCGAACCCGCCGAGGTGTTCCACGAGCTGCTCGAGCACCGCTGGTTCATGTCCCAGCAGGAGGAGCGTTCCGTCTCCCTGCCCGAGGCCACGACCGCGTACATCAACGACGTGCTCCGCCACCGTCGCGACGAGCGCCTGCTCATCAACCCGCCGACCTCGTCGATCACCGTGCCGATCCCGATGCTCGACGACGACGCCGACGACGAGTCCGACGACGTGGACGACTGGCGCGCCACCGTCTGACGCGGTCCCCGGTCGGTCACGACGCCCCGCCGGGTGGGTGCCGACTGGTCACAGACCGTCGCCGGCGGCGTCGCGCAGCGACGACGCGTGACCACACGGCCGACACCCGCCGACGGGCCGTGACCGCTCGGGGTTCGAGAACGCGACCGCCTGGAGGCCCGGCGTGCGTCCCGGAGACCGGTGCCGGCCCTCCAGACCGTCACCTGCACCGCCGGTGGTGCCGTTGGACGTCGAGCGGTCACGACACCCCGCCAGGTGCACGCCGGCAGGTCACGAACCGTCGCCTGCGGCGTCGCGCAGCGACGACTCGTGACCTGCCGGCGGGCATCATCCGACGTGTCCTGACCCGTCGGGCCTGCCCCGGCCGGCGCCGCACGCAGGAACGGCCGCCTCCCACGAGGGGAGGCGACCGTTGCTGCGGACGAAGCGCCGGGGCTACGCGGTGCGGCGGCGCCGCGCGACCTCCCACAGGGTGACGCTCGCGGCGATGCCGGCGTTCAGGGACTCGGTGGCGCTCGAGATCGGGATCGACACGATGGCGTCGCAGGTCTCGGTGACCAGGCGCGACAGGCCCTTGCCCTCGGAACCGACGACGATCACGATCGGGCGGTCGGCGAGCTCGAGGCCGTCGAGCTCCACGTCACCGTCGCCGTCGAGGCCGAGGACGAACAGGCCCATCGACTTGAGCGACTTCAGGGTCTGCGTCAGGTTCGGGGCCATCGCGACGGGGGTGCGGGCCGCGGCACCGGCCGAGGTCTTCCACGCCGACGCCGTCACACCGACCGAGCGACGCTGCGGCACGATGACGCCGTGTCCACCGAAGGCCGCGGTCGAGCGGATGATCGCACCGAGGTTGCGGGGGTCCGTGATGCCGTCGAGGGCGACGAGCAGCGGGACCTGGTCGCGCGAGAACGCCTGCTCGACGATGTCCTCGGACACGGCGTACTGGTACGCCGGCACCTTGAGGGCGACGCCCTGGTGCACGCTGTCGTGCCCGGTGATGCGGTCGAGCTCGGGACGCATGAGCTCGATGATCGGCACGCCACGGTGGTTCGCGAGCGCGAGGATCTCCTTCACACGGTCGTCGACCTCGATGCGCGACGCGATGTAGAGCGTCGACGACGGGGTCTTCGTGCGCAGCGCCTCGAGCACCGAGTTGCGCCCGGTCACCAGCTCGGAGTCGTCGGTCTTGCGTGCCGGCGGACGGCCGGTGCGACCCTGCGGGGTGCTCGAGGAACCGTGCCGACCCTTGGCCGCCTCGAAGCGGTCCTTCGCGGCCTTGCGCTTGCCCGCGGGGTGGTACGGGCGGTCCTCGGCCTTCGGGGTCGGCTTGCGGCCCTCGAGCGCCTGCGCGCCCTGTCCGCCGGAACCGACCTGCTTGTTGCCCTTGCGACCGGCGCGGACGGCGCCGGGCCGACCCTTCTTGCTTCCCGAGACGTTCTTCATGCGTAGCTCCTGTTCGGCACTGCCGTGTTCAGGCGATGCTCCAGCGTGTTCCGGACGGCGTGTCCTCGATCGTGATGCCCGCGGCGGCGAGGTCGTCGCGCACGCGGTCGGCCGCGGTGAAGTCCCGTGCTGCCCTGGCGTCCGCGCGCTCCTGCACGAGGCGTTCGACGAGGGCGGCGAGCGGGCCTGCCGAGGTGTCGTGGCCGCCGCCCGACCAGTGGGCGGCTCGCGGGTCGATGCCGAGCACCTCCACCATCGCAGCCACCTGATGGTACGCGGTCCCGAGCGTTTCCGCATCGTCGGCGTCCAGGGCGGCGTTGCCGGTGCGCACGGTCTCGTGCAGCACGGCCAGGGCCTGGGGCACGGAGAGGTCGTCGTCCATGGCCGCGGCGAAGGCCTCGGGCACGGATGGGGCATCGGTGAGGTGGACGCCCTCGAGCCGGGGCTCGGCGCGCTCCAGGAACCCGGCGATGCGGTCGTACGCCGCCTCGGCCTCGGCCAGGGAGCCCTCGTGGTGGTCGATCGACGAGCGGTAGTGGGCGGCGCCGAGGAAATACCGGACGACCGCGGGACGAGCAGACCCGATGAAGTCCGCGGCGAAGATCGAGTTGCCGAGCGACTTCGACATCTTCTGCCCCTCGACCGTCACCAGGCCGTTGTGCAGCCAGTACGACGCGAACGGGTCCCCAGCGGCCGTGGACTGCGCGAGCTCGTTCTCGTGGTGCGGGAAGCGCAGGTCGAGCCCGCCGCCGTGGATGTCGAACGCGGGGCCGAGGTACCGACGTGACATCGCCGAGCACTCGATGTGCCAGCCCGGACGGCCGGCGCCCCACGGGGAGTCCCAGTTGGCGGTCGACGGTTCGCCGGGCTTCGCACCCTTCCAGAGCGCGAAGTCACGGGCGTCGCGCTTGCCACGCGGATCGGCGTCGGCAGCCTCGACCATGTCCTCGCGCCGCTGCCGGGTGAGCACCCCGTAGTCGGCCCAGCTGCCGGTGTCGAAGTAGACGTCGCCCGAGCCGTCGTCGGCGGCGTAGGCGTGCCCGCGGTCGATGAGACGCTGGATGATCTCGTGCATCTGCGGCACGCTCGCCGTGGCCCGCGGCTCGTAGGTCGGGGGCAGGATGCCGAGGGCGTTGTACGCGGCGGTGAACTCGAGCTCGACCCGGTAGGCGCGTGCGAACCACGCCTCGTCCGTGCCGGCAGCCAGGTCGAGGACCTTGTCGTCGATGTCGGTGACGTTGCGCACCAGGGTCACCCGGTACCCGCGGTGGGTGAGCCACCGGCGCCAGATGTCGTAGACCAGCGCGGACCGCAGGTGCCCGATGTGCGGCGACGACTGCACCGTCGGCCCACAGACGTAGACGCTCACGTGTCCGTCGACCAGGGGCACGAGGTCGACGACGGCTGCGGCGCGGGAGTCGTAGAGGCGAACGGTCACGCCTCAACCCTAATCGGCGCGGGGCCGCGGTTTCAGGAGGGACGCACGAGCGCGGTGGCGATCGCGGCGAGCCCCTCACCGCGGCCGGTGAACCCGAGTCCGTCCGTCGTGGTGCCGGACACCGCCACGGGTGCGCCGACCACGGCGGACAGGGCGTCCTGCATCTCGTCACGGCGACGACCGATGCGCGGCCGGTTGCCGATGACCTGCACGGTGACCGACACCGGCACGAGCCCCGCGTCGGCGAGCAGCGTGACCGCGCCGCGGACGAAGACGTCGCCCGTGGCGCCGGCGTACTGCGGGTCGGCGGTGCCGAAGCGGCCGCCGATGTCGCCGAGGCCCCCGGCGGAGAGCAGGGCGTCGCACACCGCGTGCGCCACCGCGTCGCCGTCGCTGTGCCCGGAGAGCCCGGGTTCGCCGGGGAAGTCGAGCAGCCCGACGCGGCAGGGCGAGGCGTCGTCGAAGGCGTGCACGTCCACCCCGAGCCCGAGTCGGACCGCGACGGTGTCCGCCTGGCCGGCACCCGCCGCACCAGCACCAGCACCGGCTTCGGACCGCGCCCGCGCGATCGACTCGGCCCGGCCGAGGTCCCACGGCGTCGTGATCTTGAAGGCGTCGGCGTCACCCGGTACAAACCGGACGGTGCCCCCGACGGCCTGGAACACGCCGGCATCGTCCGTCTCGGACTGCGACGAAACCGCGTACGCCCGCCGGAGTGCGGCGAGGGGGAAGCCCTGCGGCGTCTGCACCCCGACGAGTGCGGCACGGTCGACGGTCTCGACGACGACGTCACCGTCGACGCGCTTCACGGTGTCCGTGACGGGGAGTGCCGGCACGACGCCCGCACCGTCCCCGGCGGCGACGGCGTCGAACACCCGCGCGAACTGCGCCGCGGGTGTCAGGCACCGTGCCGCGTCGTGCACGAGCACCGTGGTGACGGAGTCCGGCAGCACGGCCAGGCCGGCCTCGACCGAACCGTGGCGATCCGCGCCTCCGGCCACGACGGCCGTGTACGCGACCGCAGCACCCGCGACGGAACCGACCACCTGCCGGCACTCGTCCAGGTGCGACGCCGGTGCGACCACGACGACGAGCGTCGGCGACGGCAACGCGAACAGGGGCTCGAGTGCCCGCGCGAGCATCAGCGAACCGGCCACGGGCACGAACGCCTTCGCCGTCCCGATGCCGAGCCGGGTGCCGGACCCCGCTGCAACGACGACGACCGCCCGGTCCACCCCGTCGGGGAACCGTGCGGTCGTCGTTCGTGCTGTCGCGCTCAGTGGTTCAGCGTTCAGGCGTTCAGGAGGCCAGGACCTCGTCGAGGACGGTCGATGCCTTGTCCTCGTCGGTCTTCTCGGCCAGCGCGAGCTCGGAGATCAGGATCTGCCGGGCCTTGGCCAGCATCCGCTTCTCACCCGCGGAGAGCCCGCGGTCCTGATCGCGCCGCCAGAGGTCGCGGACGACCTCGGACACCTTGATGACGTCACCGGAAGCGAGCTTCTCGAGGTTCGCCTTGTACCGGCGTGACCAGTTCGTGGGCTCTTCGGTGAACGGCGCCCGGAGGACCTCGAACACCTTGTCGAGCCCTTCCTTGCCGATCACGTCACGGACACCGACCAGGTCGACGTTGTCCGCCGGGACCTCGATCGTCAGGTCGCCCTGCGTCACCCGCAGCTTCAGGTAGACCTTTTCCTCGCCCTTGATGACGCGAGTCTTGACTTCAGAGATGGTTGCCGCCCCGTGATGGGGGTAGACGACGGTCTCGCCGACCTCGAATTGCATGTATCAGGCTCCGTTCCCAGACCTCCAGTTTACCACAAGGGCCGTTCCGGTAAGGGGACCCTCAACGCTCACCCCTCCCGGTGATCGCTAGGATGGGCGCGGGGACCGCCCGGTCCCCATCGTGACTTACGGAGGAATCTCTTGCGACCTCGGGTACTCGTGTCCGTCGCCGTTGCGGCAACCATCGCGCTCGGCGCCACCGGGTGCGAGTTCATGTCGCCGGCCCACACCGTCGACATCAAGCAGATCACCGACGGCGTGGACGTCTCGACCGGCAAGGTCGACGTGCGGAACGCCCTGCTGATCTCGGACGACGGCGAGAGCGCCCGCTTCATCGGCACGCTCGTGAACAACGACGACCAGGACGACTACACCGTCTCGATCGAGATCGGCGGCGACACCCAGACCGTCGACGTGCCGGCGAACAGCCACGTCGACCTCGCCATGGCAGCGGGTGCGGGCAGCGACGCCGAGTCGAGCGTGCAAGAGGGCGACACCACCCAGGGCACCACCGCCGCCGACGCCGAGCCGATCGTGTTCGACAACGCGGACGCGAAGCCCGGGTCGCTCGTCAAGGTCTACTTCAGCTACCCCGACGCCGAGGGCACCTCGGCGAACGTGCCGGTGCTGACCAGCTCGCAGGAGGAGTACCAGACCCTCGCGCCGAGCCCGACCCCGGAGCCGACCGACACGGTCACGCTGCCGACCTCGACCCCGACGGCCACGCCGACGGACGGCCAGTAGTCCGTCCGCGCTGACGCGCTGACGCGACGCTCGACCACTGCAGACCGGGAGGCCCGGTGCCGGTCCCAGGGACCGGCACCGGGCCTCCTGTCCGTGCGGTGCACACACCAGCCGTCGCCAGCCGTCGCCAGCCGTCGCCAGCCGTCGCGCGCGCCCTCGCGCGCGGCCCGGTCATGACTCGTCGCAGACCACTCGTCGAGTGGTCACGAACCGTCACTGCAAGGCGCCGGAGGCGACGACTTGCGACCACTCCCAGGACGACGCGCGGTGAGTCGTGACCGGTCGCGGGGCCTACGCCTCGATGCGGTAGCCGAGACCGCGGACCGTCACCAGGATCTCGGGGGTCGACGGGACCCGCTCGATCTTCGAGCGGATGCGCTTGATGTGCACGTCGAGGGTCTTGGTGTCGCCGAAGTAGTCGGACCCCCAGACCCGGTCGATGAGCTGACCACGGGTCAGCACGCGGCCGGCGTTCCGGAGCAGCAGCTCGAGGAGCTCGAACTCCTTGAGCGGCATCGGCGTCTCGGACCCGTCGACGGACACCGTGTGGCGCTCGACGTCCATCCGGATGCCGCCGACCTGCAGGATGCCGCTGTCGGCCGGGTCGTCCTCGGTACGCCGGCGGAGCACCGCACGGATCCGGGCCAGGAGCTCCCGCGTGGAGTACGGCTTCGTGACGTAGTCGTCGGCGCCGAGTTCGAGCCCGACGACGATGTCCACCTCCGAGTCCTTCGCGGTCAGCATGATGATCGGCGCGTTCGAGCGGGTCCGGATCTGCCGGCACACCTCGGTGCCGCTCAGGCCCGGCAGCATGAGGTCGAGGAGCACCAGGTCGGGGTTCTCCGTGTCGAACTTCGACAGCGCTGTCACGCCGTCGGCAGCGACGGAGGTCTCGTACCCCTCACGCTGCAGCAGGAACTCCAGGGGCTCGCTCAGGGCCGGCTCGTCGTCGACGATGAGGATCTTGGTCACGATGGCTGCTCTTCCAGTTGCTCTTCGAGGGCTGTGGTCAGTTCGGGATCTGCCTCGGGCAGACGGATGGTGAAGGTCGAGCCCTTGCCGGACTGCGACCAGACGCGCACGTCACCACCGTGGTTGCTGACGACGTGCTTGACGATCGCGAGCCCGAGGCCGGTGCCCCCGGTGGCGCGCGACCGTGCGGGATCGACACGGTAGAACCGTTCGAAGACGCGGTCGAGGTCGGCCTCGGGGATGCCGACACCCTGGTCGGTGACGGCGATCTCGACGAAGCCCTTCGACGACCGGACGCCCACACCGACGCGGGTGCCGTCCGGCGAGTACTTCACCGCGTTGGCGATGAGGTTCGACACCGCGACCTGCAGCAGGCCCGGGTCGCCCATCACCCGCAGCTTCGACTTCTTGGCGCGGATGATCTCGATCGACCGGGCGCGGGCGACGACCTCGTTGCCGTCGATGGCGGCCTGCACGATCTTGTCGATGCCGGTCTCCTCGCTGTTCTCGAGCGCGTCGACCGACTGCAGGCGGGACAGCTCGATGATGTCCTTCGTCAGCGCCCCGAGCCGCTCGGACTCGGTGATGAGCTGCGCGGCGAACTTCTTGACGTGCGCGGGGTCGTCGGCGGCGAGCACGAGCGTCTCCGACAGCAGCCCGATGGCACCGATCGGGGTCTTCAGCTCGTGCGAGATGTTGGCGACGAAGTCGCGGCGGACCTCGTCGATGCGGCGGCTCTCGGTCAGGTCGTCCGCGGTGAGCAGGACGTACCGGTTGCCCAGCTGGGCCGCGCGGAAGCTGAGGTAGCCGATGAGCTCCCCGTGGCGGCCGCGTGGCAGCTCGAGGTCCTCCGCCCCCATCTCCCCGCTCTTGCGCACCCGGTCGATCAGGCCGAGCAGTTCCTGGTGCACCAGACGTCGGCGCACGACGAGCCCCGCGGTGAGTGCCTGGGGCGATGCCGCGACGACGGTGTTCGACGGGTCGATGACGACCGCCGGGTTGTGCATCGTCGAGATGACCGCTGCGACACCGTCCGGCAGGGTCCGCTCCGCCACGTCGGCAGCACGTGCCGTGCGCTCGGCGGTGATGATCAGCACCACGACGCCCGCGCCGAAGACCCCGCCGAGGAGCATCGACAGTGGCACGAGCCACGCGTTGTCCATGCCGCCAGTGTAGGGATGGTCATGCGGGGTTCCGGTACCGTTCACCGTCCGCGGAAGGCCAGAACGCGAAGCGTTCAGCCCCGCGTCACCGTTCGTTCACCTGCGCTGACGACACTCGTCCGGTACGCAGAGAGAGGTACTCCCCCATGCGCGAAGTCTTCCAGCAGGAACTCCAGGACGTCCAGGAGCGACTGACCGAGATCGCCGGGCTCGTCGAGTCCGCCATCACCCGAGCCACGCAGGCCTTCGGCGACTCCGACGTCGCCCTCGCCGAAGAGGTGATCGCCGACGACGAGAAGATCGACCTCGCTGCGAACAGCCTCGACGAGATCGCGATCGACATCCTGGCCCGCCAGGCGCCGGTGGCCCGCGACCTGCGCGTCGTCGTCACCGCCCTGCGCGTCAGCTCCTCGCTGGAGCGCATGGGAGACATGGCCGAGCACATCGCGCAGCTCGCCCGCCAGCGCTTCCCCGAGAAGGTCGTGCCGAAGGGCCTCCGCAGCACCTTCAAGGAGATGGGCAAGCACGACGTCGCGATGGCGCAGAAGCTCACGCGCCTGCTCGCCACCGAGGACATCGCACTGTCGGCCGAGATCCGCGACGAGGACGACGCCGTCGACGAGCTGCACGCCAGCGTCTTCGACTTCGTGCTCGGCGAGGCCTGGAAGGGCGGCCCGATCGACACGGTCGACGCCACCCTGGCCTCCCGCTACCACGAGCGCTTCGCCGACCACGCGGTCTCGATCGCGAAGAAGGTCGAGTACCTGGCGACCGGCGACTGGACCGGCGCGTCCACCTCGACCGCGGCGGTCTGACCCGACCCGATCGGTCTGCGAGGATCGTGGCATGGCCCAGGTCGCGATCATCGTCAACGGCATGCCCGGTTCCGGCAAGAGCACGATCGGCACGGCACTCGCCGAGGTGCTCGGCTGCCCGTTCCTGTCGAAGGACCGCATCAAGGAGCCCCTGGCCGACGTCGTCGGCCCGATGATCGCCTCCCGTCCGCTCGGCGGCATCGCCATGGACACGATGTGGTCCATGGCCCGGGCCGTCGAGAACGGGGTCGTCCTCGACGCCGTCTGGCTGCCGTCCCGCGACCGGGACCGCCTGGAGGCCGGGCTCGCCTCCGCCGGGTCGCCGCGCGCCGTCGAGGTGTGGTGCGACACGGACCGCGTCACGGCCGAGCAGCGGCTGCGGGACCGGTACGACCCGGGCACCGTGCCGGTGCGGCACGAGGTGCACGGGGACATGGCCGACGTGCTGGCCTTCTGGGACGAGCACGGCGACGACGCGCACCCGGTCGGGCTCGCCGGTGTCCCGGTGATCCGGGTCGACACCACGAAGCCCTACGACGTCGGGGCCCTGGTGCAGGAGATCGCGTCGCACTTCGTCTGACCAGCCACGGCTCGTCGAGCCGACCATGCTGCCGAAGCGACACGTCGTCGACGGGGCGATCCGTTCCTCCTGGCAGAGCGACAGGAGTCGGCGGAACGTTGGCGGCCCACTGTCGCTTCCGGGAAGCACGGCACACGCACCAACGCCCCGCCCGGATGCCGGACGGGGCGTTCTGCGTGGGCGCTACTTCTTGGCGCCCTGGGCGGCCACGGCGGCGGCGCCGGCAGCGGCGGCCTCGGGGTCCAGGTAGTACGCGGGCTTCGTCGGCGTGAAGTCGTCGTCGAGCTCGTACACCAGCGGGATGCCGGTCGGGATGTTCAGACCGGCGATGTCGTCGTCGGAGATGCCGTCGAGGTGCTTCACGAGCGCACGCAGCGAGTTGCCGTGGGCAGTGACGAGCACGGTCTTTCCGGCGGCGAGGTCCTTCGTGATGTCGGACTCCCAGTACGGCAGCAGGCGGTCGATCACGAGCTTGAGCGACTCGGTGCGGGGCAGCTGGTCGCCGAGCTCGGCGTAGCGGCGGTCACCGGACTGCGACCACTCGGCGTCGTCTGCGATGGGCGGCGGCGGGACGTCGAACGAGCGGCGCCACTCCATGAACTGCTGCTCGCCGTACTCGGCGAGGGTCTGGGCCTTGTCCTTGCCCTGCAGGGCGCCGTAGTGGCGCTCGTTGAGGCGCCAGTCGCGCTTCACCGGCAGCCAGGCCAGGTCGGCCTGCAGCAGCGCGATGTCCGCGGTCTGGATCGCGCGGGTCAGGAGCGAGGTGTACAGGACGTCGGGGACGATGCCGGACTCGGCGATGAGGTCGCCGGCGCGCTTCGCCTCCTTCTCGCCCAGCTCGCTGAGCCGGACGTCGACCCAACCGGTGAACAGGTTCTTCTGGTTCCAGTCACTGTTGCCGTGACGGAGCAGGACGAGCGTGGAGGTCATGCCTCCGAGTCTACCGAGCGGTACCGGCCCCGTACCCTTGACGCATGCCCATCGGGAACGTGACGCGCGGGACGACCGGGTACAACCGGCTCCGCCGCGTCGACCGGTGGATCGCGACCCTGCCGGTGCTGCGCCGGACGGACGACCCGCTCGTCGCCGACGTCGGCTACGGGGCATCGCCGACCACCACCCTCGAGCTCCGCGACCGGCTGGCGGCCGTCCGACCGGACGTCGAGGTGACCGGCATCGAGATCGAGCCCTCGCGGGTCGCGCTCGCGAACGCCGGGACCCGCGACGGCGTGACCTTCCGCCTGGGTGGCTTCGAGACGCCGACGCCCGGGCAGCGCCGGCCAGCCGTCATCCGGGCGTTCAACGTGCTCCGGCAGTACGACGAGTCCGCGGTGGTCGGGTCGTGGCGGATCATGCAGGACCGGCTGCAGCCCGGCGGTGCGCTCGTCGAGGGGACCTGCAACGAGGTCGGCCGGGTCGCATCGTGGGTCACGCTCGACGACGTCGCGCCACGGACCTTCACGGTGTCGCTCCGGCTCGCCGGGCTCGACGTGCCCTCCATCGTCGCGGAGCGCCTGCCGAAGGCCCTGATCCACCGCAACGTGCCCGGCGAACGGGTGCACGCGTTCCTCGGCGACCTCGACCTGTCGTGGGCGGTCGCGGCTCCGCTCGGCACGTACGGACCCCGGCAGCGGTGGATCGCCACGGTGCGCGGCATGCGCGGCCGCGGGTGGCCGGTGCTGCACGGCGTGACCAGGTGGCGGCTCGGCGAGCTCAGCGTCCCCTGGTCGGCCGTCGAGCCCGCCTGACGCAGCGGCGCAGAACACCGGTGTTCGCGCTCCGAACACCCGCGAACCGCGGTGCGACCGGCGAACACCGGTGTCTTGCGACCGTCAACGCGCAGGCTAGGAGCGCTTCACGGCTCCGAGACGGGGCAGGCGCGGGACGTTCGCCGTCGCACCGGCCTCGGGCGGGACGATGGTCTCCTGCGCCGCGGTCACCACGACGTCGTCGGCCTCGAGCCGCAGGGTCGCGGTGGGGTCGAGGGAACGCTTGACCACGGCGAGCCCGATCGGACCGAGCTCGTGGTGGATCGCCGACGCCGACAGCCGACCGACCTGCTTGTCGTCGAGCAGCACGGGGGTGCCGGGTGCCGGCAGCACGCCGTCGGACCCGTCCAGGTGCAGCAGCACGGCCCGACGCGGCGGGTGCCCGAGGTTGTGGACCTTGGCGACGGTCTCCTGCCCGCGGTAGCAGCCCTTCGACAGGTGCACGGCGGAACGCAGCCAGTCGAGCTCGTGCGGGATCGTCCGCTCGTCGACGTCGGACAGGACCGGTCGCCAGGCGGCGATCCGCAACGCCTCGTACGCCAGGAGCCCCGCGACGGGGACGTCCGACGCGGCGATCGCGGCCGCGGTGCCGGGGGTGACCACGGCGATGCGGAGGGTCCAGTCGGAGCCGGGGTGGGCCTCCTGGGCGGCGTAGCCCCACCCGCCGGGCGTGACGACGCCCCACGGGTCGACCCACTCGACGACGGGTGGTTCGGGCAGTTCGACGGAGGCGAACGGTGCGGCCTCGCCGAGCCAGCCGAGGGTGACGAAGTCGGCCGAACGGTCGGCGACCTCGACCCGGAGCATGAAGCGCATCGAGTCGAGCCAGCCGGCGAGCGGCGCAGCGTCAGGGCGCTCGGAGAGCAGCCAGGCGGTCGCACCGTCGTCCACGATCCGGGCCGCGTGCTCGACGCGTCCGGCCTGGTCGAGCACGAGCGTCTCGGTGCTGACGCCCGTGGGCAACCCGGTGAGCTGCTGCGAGGTGATCGAGTTGAGCCACGACAGGCGGTCCGGCCCGGAGACCGTGACGACACCCAGACCGAGCTCGACGACGGCGCGGCCGCGGGACAGCAGGCGCTGCTCCCCGATCGGGTTGCCGAAGTGCGCGGCGACCGAATCGGCCGCGACGAAGCCGTCCCGCGCGGCGAACACCGACATCACTCGACCTTCGCGAGCTGCCCCGAGGCGTGCGAGGTGAGTTCACGGCCGAGCGCGGCGATGTCCCACGCCCAGAAGAGCTTGCCCTCGACCAGGCCGTACAGGCGGGTCGCGGCGGAGTAGTCCTTCGCGTTCGGCGAGCGCAGCACGGCGTCGGTCGACAGGTCGATCCGGCCCTTCAGCACACGGCCGACGTAGAGCTCGTTGACGCCCGTCGGGTGGATGATCGCGGCCTCGACGTCGAAGCCGTCGGTCGTGTTGCGGAGCGCCTCGACGCTCTCGACCGTGCTGAAGGGGGTAGGACCGTCGCCCAGGAGCATCGCGGGGCCGCGGTCGCCGGGCTCGGTCGGACGGTCGATCCGCCAGTAGCCCATCTCGGCGGCGAGCGGGGTGTGGTCGTCGTCGAGCAGCCACGTGGTGGACGAGTAGTTCAGGTAGGGCAGGCCGTCGTGGCTGAAGCTGACGCGCTGGCCGAACTCGTAGTTCCGGACCTCGTCGTCGTCACCGACCGGGTACTCGACCACACCGGTGCCCTCCCACACGCCGACCAGCCACGACAGCGGGACCAGTTCGGGGGCGAGGCCTTCGGGCAGCTCGATCAACGCTGACCCTTGAACAGCTTCACGACGACGACCACCGAGATGAACGCGATCGCGAGCGACGCCAGGCCGAGGAGGCCGACGTAGAAGAGCTCGAGCGCAAGCAGCGAATCCATGGTCCGGAGTCTACGCGGCTCGGCTCAACGCACCAGGAGCACCACCGCGGTGACGAGCACCACGACGAACGCCCCGGACGACGCGATGCTGATCCGTTCGACCAGCCCGTCCTTGGTGGCGGTGATGAGCTGCAGCACGAAGCTGACCATGACGCAGGCGACGAAGACGAGCAGCAGCCAGGCGAACGAGTCACGCTCGGCCAGGGTCAGGACGAGCACCGCCCCGACGACCGCCAGCACCCAGACCGGCAGGACGGACGTCAGCCGCAGGCGACGCTGGTCGGTGGGGTGCACGGGCTCGGTCACGCGATCCATCATGACAGGGGACGTGCGGAATGCTCGCACCGTCGGGTGCGGTGCTCGTGCGGGACGCTCGCACCGCCGGTGCGGTGCTGTGCGGGACGGCGCGCAATCCGTCCGGCCGGATGAGTCCTTCCCGAGCATCACTAGGATGTCTCCACGACGTCATCCACCTCCGGAGGTCCTGTGGCACAGCTCCTGGTACTCACCTCGACCGCGCCCGGAGACGTCCTGCCGAGCCTGGGCCTCCTGAGCCACCGGATCCGCCACGTGCCGGCCGAGGCCGCGCAGCTGGTCAACGCCCCGCAGAGCGACCTGATGTTCGTGGACGCCCGCACCGACCTGGTCAGCGCGAAGGCCCTGTGCAAGATCCTCGCATCGTCGGGGTCGACCACGCCGATCGTGCTCGTCGTCACCGAGGGCGGTCTGACCGCGGTGAACAGCGACTGGAACGTCGACGACGTCGTGCTCGAGAGCGCCGGCCCCGCCGAGATCGATGCCCGCATCCGCCTGTCGGCCGGTCGTGCCGCGAATGGCCAGACGAGCTCGAAGATCCAGGCGTCCGGTGTCGTCATCGACGAGGCCAGCTACTCCGCCAAGGTCCGCGGTCGGCCGCTCGACCTGACGTTCAAGGAGTTCGAGCTCCTGCGGTTCTTCGCCACCCACCCGTCACGCGTCTTCACCCGCGAGCAGCTGCTCAGCGAGGTCTGGGGCTACGACTACTTCGGTGGCACCCGCACCGTCGACGTGCACGTCCGACGGCTCCGCGCCAAGCTCGGCGACCTCGAGTCACTCATCGGCACCGTCCGCAACGTCGGGTACCGCTTCAACGTCTACGACGACGAGGCCGAGCGCCTGATGGGGCAGTAGTGCTGCCCGACCTCGGCGCCTTCGTCGCCCCCGGCGAGGCCCCGCCGTTCTCCGACCAGACCCTGGTGGACGTCCGCGCCGGGCGCGCGAGCGTCCTGTCCGTCGACGACGGGGTCGCCGTGGTCCGTGACGGTGAGCTCGAGATGGTCGTCGCCCAGGAGGCCCGCGGCCGCGGCATCGGCACCGCCCTGGTGACGCAGGCGCTCGCGCTGGGCGGCGGGGCCGCTCCCCGGCTCGCCTGGGCGCACGGGGACCACCCGGCAGCGCGGGCGCTGGCCGACCGGTTCGGCTGGCGCGCGGTCCGCACGCTGCTGCAGCTCCGGGCGCCCGTCGCCGACTCCGAGGTGGACGTCGCCGCCGACGTCGAGCTGCCCGACGGGTTCAGCCTGTCGGCGTTCCGCCCGGGCACCGACGACGAGACCGACTGGCTCGCGCTGAACGCCGCAGCCTTCGCGCACCACCCCGAGCAGGGGCGGATGACGTTGGACGACCTGCATGCCCGAGAAGCCGACGCCTGGTTCTCCGGCGACGACCTGCTCTTGCTCCGCGATGCCTCCGGGCAGCTCGCCGGGTCGTGCTGGCTCAAGGTCGAGGACGGCATCGGCGAGTTCTACGCCGTCGCCGTGCGGCCCGACCTGCAGGGACAGCGGCTCGGTGGTGTGCTCATGCGCGCGGGCACCGCCCGGCTGCACGGCCGCGGGCTGAGCGCCGCCGCACTGTACGTCGAGGGGGACAACGAGCCGGCGCTCGCGCTGTACCGGCGCTCGGGGTTCACGCAGCACGCGATCGACGTGCAGTACGCGGCGCCGGAGCAGCCCGGCCGGTAACATTGCGTGGTCGGCGAGGGGTCGGCCATCGGGGGAATCGGGGAACGCGTGGCGCAGGACCGTCAAGGGCAGTACGGCCAGGGCGAACCGCTCGGTGCGTCCTACCGACTGGTCGAACTGCTCGGGACCGGTGCCACCGGTGAGGTCTGGCGCGTCGAACACACTGCGACCGGTGAGGCCTTCGCAGCGAAGCTCCTGCGTGCCGAACTCGCCGCCGACCCGCAGATCGTCGAGCGCTTCGTCCGGGAGCGCTCCGTGCTCCTCGCCCTGCAGCACCCGTCCGTCGTGCGCGTCCGTGACCTGGTCGTCGAGGGTGACCGGCTCGCGATCGTCATGGACCTGGTGCCGGGCGGATCCGCCCGCGACCTGCTCGCGGCGAACGGGCCGCTCACTCCGCGTGACGCCCTGACCATCACCGCCGAGACCCTCGACGCCCTCGCTGCGGCGCACGAGCAGGACGTCACCCACCGTGACGTCAAGCCCGACAACGTGTTGCTCCAGGCCCCGTGGGAGTCCGGCGCGACCGGCGACGTCCGGGTCAGCGACTTCGGCATCGCTTCCGTCGTCGCCGAGCGCGAGCGCACCACCACCGGGCTCCTCGGCACACCGCAGTACATGGCACCCGAGTCGATCAGCCACGGCCGCTCGGGTCCGGCCGCCGACGTCTACGGCGCCGGGGTCATGCTCTACGAGCTGCTGTCCGGTCGCACGCCGTTCGCCGGGCCTGGCACGGACTTCGCAGTGGCGTACCGGCACGTCACGTCGAACCCGCCCCCACTCGACGTGCCGGACCCGTTGTGGACGGCGGTGTCTGCCCTGCTGGCGAAGGACCCGAACGCCCGGCCGTCGGCGGCCGACGCGGCGGGGACTCTCCGTCGGCTCGCACGGTCCCTCGCCTCGGCATCCGCGCTGGTCGCTTCCAGCGACCCGGACTCGTTCGACGAGGTCGAGCGTCCGGCGACCGTCGTCCGTGGGGTCCGCCCCGACGACGCGACGGGATCCCAGACCACCGCCACCGGGGACGACGCGACGGGATCCCAGACCACCGCCACCGGGGACGACACAGCGGTCGTCGGGCCGGCCCCGGAGCTCGGCCCCGCCGGGTCGCAGACCGTCATCCGGCCGATGGCGCGGCAGCCGCTGCCCGCCGCACCGGCCGCCGAGCCCGAACCGACGCGTCGGTTCGCCCGCCCCGAATGGCTGACCAACCGTGCGCTCCTGTTCGGCGGCATCGGCGTCGTGCTCGTCGCCGCACTGATCGTCGGTGGCGTCGTGTGGCTGCCCGGAGCTCTCCAGAAGACGCCGGGGCCCGGTTCCGCGACCGCACAGGCCGCCAACGCCTACCAGCAGGACCAGCCGCTTCCCACCGGCCTCGCGACCACACGGCGTGCCACCATCGACCCGGCGAAGGGCACCGTGGACCTGCGCATCACGTACGCGGCGCAGGCGGCCACCCTCAGCGGACCGTTCCTCGAGGTGCTGCCAGGTGCTCGGTCGGGAGACTCCTGCCCCGCGGCCACTTGGTCCGGCGAGGGCATCACGGCGAAGCGCAACCAGCCGTCGCTGACCGGTGTGGACACGGTGTGTGCGTGGAGCCTGTCCGGCGTCGAGGTCCCCGCCGGTGGAGACGTCACGGTCGAGGCCTCTGTGCCACTCTCTGTCAAGGACGGTGCCGCGCTGCAGACCTGGCTCGAGGGTGTCGGCGAGGCGACCACCACAGCCGTGACCGACGACGCCGTCCGCGGGACTGCCTACCCCGTCCAGCGGCTGCAGGGCGTCGAGGTCCGCACGCCCGACCGGACGGTCAGCCAGACGGCGCTGCCGGTGACCCTGGTGCCGGTCTGGCCGAACGGTGCCGACGAGCTCAACCCGCTCTACCGCAGTCCGAGCAGCGGGCGGCCGTCGCAGATGCTCGTCGACGTGGCCGGCGGTGAGTCCGGCGTCCGGTTCGCCGACGGCTGCTCGGGCGCGTTGGCCGTGTCGTCCGACGGGCTCGTGGTCACCGCACTCTCCGTCGCCCCGTCGTGCACCGTCCGGGCGACGGTGGGGAACTTCACGAACCTCGAGAGCTCGCCCTTCGGGATCACGACGCGCGACTGAGCGGGCCTGTCGGGGCTGAGCGCGTCGGTCGCGCGACCAGCTGACAGCGTGGAGGCCCGTGGCGGCGTCGCCACGGGCCTCCAGTCCGTCAGTCAGTCGGTCAGCTGCCTGCGGACGCGGTCTGCACGAGGCGGACGGCGCCGCCGGAGGACGCGTAGCCGCGACCCACGGTCAGCGCCACCGGTGCTCGGCGCGGGAGCGTGACGCCGAGCAACTCGCCGTCGTAGTCGACGTCCGGCTGCAGGAGGACGCCGCAACGCGACTTGCGGACCGCTCGTGTCCAGTGGCTGTAGAGCGATCGGAGGTCCGCCGAGCGGCCCGCCGCGACGACGCAGAGCCCGGGGCGCTCGGTCGCGAGCAGCGTCGCGATGGCCTGGTCGCCGTCATCGAAGCGTTCCGCGTCGTCGATCAACAGCAGCACCGGTCCACGCTCGAGCCGCAGCCCGGCCAGCAGAGCCGGGACCTCGTCGGGGCCGACGGCGATGCGGTCGAAGTCCCCGGAGGCGAGCGGCGAACGGCGATCACAGATCGCCCAGACCGCCGGTCGCACGCCATCCGCGGCGCGAGCGAGGGCCGCGAGCGCCAGGAGCACGGTCGACTTGCCCGACCGGGCTGGACCCGCAACGAGCACGTGTTCGCCGTCGTAGACCTCGAGCGCTGCGGGACGGAGATCGTCCTCGGCGACCCCGATCGGGATCCGCCACGGTTCCCCCGCGAACACCGCACCCGCACCGAGTTCGTCGACCAGGACGGCGTCGGGCAGCCGACCGACCGCACTCGCCTTCGGAGCCGTGCCGGGCCAGCGCTCGACGAGGCGATCGACGGCCTGCGCCAGCGGGACGCCCGGCGTCGCCACGTGGGACTGCAGCCGCAGGATCGAGTCGATGAAGCGACCGGCTACGGGCGGTGGGACGTCCTTCGGGCGGACGCCGATCGAGGCGTAGTCGTACGGGTCGGCCAGGCGGAACATCCACTTCTGGGTCGTCACTTCGTCCATCGCGGACGGGACCGCCTTGGCGCGGGTCGTCGAGACGGCGAACGATATGCCGAGCGCGGGCCCCTCGGCGTAGACGCGGTACAGGGCGTCGAGCAGCAGCTGCCCCTCGAAGTCCTGGTACTCGTCGCGCAGGGCCGCGAGGCCGTCGATCAACACGACTGCCCGGCGGCCACCCGGAGTGGCGCGACGTCGCTCGAGCTCGACGCGCAGGTGCCGGAGGAACCGCGCCTGCACCTCCCCCGCGCCGGCACCGGAGCCGACGTAGGCGGTCGTGTGCGGAAGCTGCGCGAGGGGCGCCAGGTCGCCTGGACCCATGTCGAGCACCAGCAGGTCGAGGTCGTCCGGGCTCGTCGCCTCGGCGAGCTGCAAGGCGAGGGTGGCGAGGGCCGTGCTCGTCCCGCTGCCGGGGATGCCCATGAGCATGAGGTTGCCCTCGTCGAGGTCCCACCCGGTCGTGACCTGGCGCTGGTGGTCCGGGTCGTCGGCCAGGGCGACGGGCACGGTCCGCAGCGGTCCGACGACGGGCGCCAGCTCGGCCAGCTCGACGCGATCGCCGAGGGCCTCGGGCCAGATCGGTCGCGGCGGGGCGTGCCCGGCGGCGGCGTTGGCCTGCGCGATCGCCTCGATGAGCTGGTCGAGGTCGGTGACGTCGGCCGCCGTCGGCGCCGGAGCGGGCATCGGAGCGGGCACGCCGAAGACGTCGGTCGGTCGGACGGACACCGGTTGCTCCGCACGCTCGTCGCGAGCACGGCCGGTGACGAGCGCGGTCTGCACCGGGGTGATGTCGTCCTGCCCGAGCTTCACGTACGCGCGACCGGTCTGTTGGCGACCGATACCCGCGGCGGTGGGCACGCCGATCACGTTGGTCGAGTCCTCGCGGCTCTGCACCCGCAGCGCCACCCGCATGTTGGTGTTCGCCAGGATGTCCTCGCTCACGACGCCAGCAGGCCGCTGGGTGGCGAGGATCATGTGGACGCCGAGTGTCCGACCGACCGCGGCGACGGCGACGAGCGAGGTGAGGACGTCGGGGAAGTCCTTCGCCAGCATCGCGAACTCGTCAACCACGAGGAGCAGGCGCGGCATCGGTTCGTCGGGCATCGTCGCCAGGTAGGCGTCGAGGTTGTCGATGTCCGCGCCGGCTGCGGCGAACACCCGCTGACGACGCTCGAGTTCGGCCTCGAGTGCACGGATCGCACGGTCGGCGAGTTGCTCGTCCAGGTTGCTGATGGTGCCGATGGTGTGCGGCAGTCGCTCGCAGGCAGCGAACGCGGCGCCGCCCTTGAAGTCGACGAGCAGGAAGTTGAGGCGGGTGGGATCGTTGCGTGCAGCGAGCCCGGCGACGAGCGAGCGCAGGAACTCGCTCTTGCCCGAACCCGTCGTGCCACCGACCAGACCGTGCGGCCCGTCGCGGACCAGATCGAGCTCGAGGACGCCGCTCTCCGAGGACCCGATCGGGGTCGAGAAGCCGGTGCGGGCGCCCCACGCCGCTCGGATCGTGTCGACGGGGCTCGTGGCCGCCTGGGTTCGCGGGACCGTGTCGTCCCCCGCGAGCAGCTCCGGCAGGCGGACGAGCGACGGCAAGGACGCCCCCGGAACCAGCAGTTCGGGATCGTCGAAGTGCGCCACGCTGCGGGCGCTCCGTTCGGCTGTCTCGACGCTGAGTCCGGCGAGCACGACGTCCTCGACGCGGGTCCGGTCCTCCGGCCGGTAGACCGTCGCGGCGGCGTCGGCACCGACCGTGACGATCGTCGTGCAGGCTGCTGGAAGCTGCTGCTCGTTGGTCGCGATGACGATCCCGCTCACCCGCCGTGGCTGCTCACCGGGACGGAGCGACTGTCCGGGGACGGTGCGCCCTTCGCCGAGCAGGTTGCGGGCGGGCGCATCGCGCCCCTCGGTGAGCACCTCGGAGTCGACCACGACGAGCAGGTTCGGGGTCGGTAGCTCGTCGAGCGACTCCCGCAGCCCTCGGAGCATCGCCGCGCTCTGGTCGCGCTGCGCCGACATCCAACGGGCACCGGTGCTGCTCCCCGCCACGCGCGCGTGCGGCAGCCAGGAGGCCCACCCCCAGTCATCGGCACGGCCAGCGTCACAGAAGATGCCCACCGTCAGGTCGGCGGGACCGCAGTGCACGGTGGCCTGCGCGAGCAGGCTGCGCGCCAGCGCGAGTGCTCCCTCGCGGTCACCGACGATCCCGACGACGCCGGCGTCGGACAGGTCGGCCACCACCGGTGCTGCGGTCAGGCGACTGTCCGCGATGGCCGCCTTCGCTTCGTCCTCGAGCTTGGACGACGCGGCCCGCTGATCGAGTTCGGGGCGCCACGGTGCGTCTCCGGTGCCGGCGTGCAGGCTCAGGAAGTCGGTGTCCTGGGAGCGTCGCTGCCACAGCAGGGTGGTGGGGAGCTCGGCCCGGCGGACGACGGTGGCCGGGTCGGGGACGAGTTCCTGCCGACGGGCGGCCTCGACCGCTGCGGCCTCGGCGATCTCACCCCGGAAGGACTCCACTGCCTCGGCGAAGCGGGTGTCCTCCTCCTTCAGGTTCTTCGCCCGACGGTGCTTCTGCTCGAACCACATGCCGATCGCGGTGACCGGAGACAGCAGCGCGAACAGGGCGAACCGTGCGTCGCCGAGCAGGAGCACCATCGCCCCGGCGAGGACCAGAGGCGCTGCGACCGTGATCCAGCTGAACTTGGAGGCCTGGGGGACCTCGCGTTTGGCGGGTGGGTCGACGGTCTCGGTCTCGGTGTTCCGCCCGGCTCGGGGCGGGCGGTTGAACGGCGCGGTCGCCGCGGGCGTCAGGTTGGCCAGCGAGCCCGCGGCCGGCACGGGGACCTCGTCCAGCGCTGGCCGGACCAACAGCACGGCGCCGCCCACGATGACGCTCGTGGTCCCGGTGAGCAGGACTCCCTCGGCATCGATGCGCTCGCCCGCGATCACGGTGCCGTTCGTCGACCCGGCGTCACGCACGCGGACCCCGTCGTCCTCGCGCTCGATCGTGCAGTGCTCCCACGAGGCGCTCTCGGTGGGCAGCACGACGTCGGCTTGGGGCGCCCGGCCCACGACGAGCTTCCGGCTGCGCGGGACCGGTACGACGAGACCCGCGTCGAGTCCCCCGGCGAGGGTGACGCTCCACCCGTCGATCGTCTGCGGTCGCTCCTGTGGTGCGCGGCCGATGCGGGACCCCTCGAGCAGGACGAGGTCGCGCAGCGGGGTCGCCGCACTGGTGCGGTGACCATCGACCGCGAGGGTCGTCTCGGCATCGAGCTCGACGCCGATCGCCGCCGAGATGAGCTCCCCCAGCGAGGACGCGCCGGACCACCCGTCGACCTCGACCGCTTCACGTCGGTCGTCGAGCTCGATCAGCAGGCGCATGCTCGCGGTGTCCTTCTCGGGTAGTGCGTGGGTGGGTCAGTGTGCGGTGGAGTCCTCGAACCACACCAGCGAGGTGGCCTGAGCCGCGTCGTCGCCGGATGCGTCTTCGGAGCCAGCAGCGGCGGCGTTGTCGGGTCGGAGTCCGAGTGGCTGTGCCGAGGCCGCCAAGACCGTCGCGGACGCACCGAGCGCCTGCTGCCGCGTGAAGTCGAGCGCCGGACCGGCGATGCCCGCCGCAGAGTCGAGGTCGAGCGCGGCGAGAGCATCGGTCACGTCGGAGGGCTCCGTGCTGCCGGCCTTGCCGACCGCGCGGACCAGGGCGACGACGGCATCGTGGCTGCGGGCGTCCGCTGCTCCGGCCACCGCCGAGAACGGCTGGTCGCCCGTCAGGTTCTGGGCGTCGGCATCGTCGGCGAGCACCCGGACCCCACCGAGGAACGCGGACATCGCCCGGCCTTCGGCGTCCGAGGAGAGCGCCCGTGCGTCGTCGGTGGCCACCCCGACGGTGCGGAAGGAGCCGCTCAGGCTGCCGCCGGCATCGATGAGTGCGGCGCCGAAGGCCGGACTCGTCGCGTCCGGGGTGAGGACGACCGGCACGGTGACGTCTGCGGCCTGCAGTGCCGCCACCAGGGCACCCTGTCGTTGCGCGGACCCGCTGACGACGACAGCGTCCGAGTCCGGCGTGGCCTTCGGGTCGGCGTCCGCGGCCTCGGCGGTGTCGTCGTCTGCGTCGGTCGCGCCGGTCCGCGAGGCGATGGTCGCGGCGAGCTCCGCGGTGTCTGCGGTGTCGTCCCCGTCGAGGACGTGCGCCACTCGTAGGTCTGCGGGCGCACCACCGCCGAGGTTCACCAGGAGCGGCGACTTCGCGTCACCGAGCGCCGTCGTCATCGCGGCGCCGATCGACTCGGCGGTCGGCGCGGTCGACCACGAGTCCTTCTCGGCAGAGGCGTAGGGCACCACCACCGGGAGGTGTTTCTCGGCCGCCGTCGTCAGCGCCCCGGAGACGTGCTTGCCGGACGACGCGACGACGATGCCCGCGACGCCGCTCTTCGCCAGGGACTCCACCGCGGTCTTCGCCCCCGCGGACGTCCCGCCGTCGTTCTTCGTGACGAGGGTGATGTCGGTCCCGCCGAGCGCCAGTCGTCGCTCGGCGACCAGGGCACCCTGTGCCGCCTCGTTCCACTCAGAGCCCTCGCCGTCGCCCAGGGTGACGACGACGCCGATCTTCGTGGTGTCGGGGACGTGCTTGACGGTGATCTCCACCGGCACGGTGGCCGGGACAGCCTCGGCCGGCGTGCTGCTGCCGATCGCCCGGAAGGTCAGGACGGCGGCGACCACCGCGGCGACCAGGAGCACCGCGATGGCGGTGATGACCAGCGGACGGCGATTACGCGGACGTCCCGCCTCGGTGCCATCGGACTCGTCGATCGTCTGGTCGCTCATCGGTCCGCCCCGATCCGGAAGGTGTACAGCGTGGTCGAGGTCGCGCTGGCCGGCACCTTGAGCTGGAAGGCGGGCAGCGTCGTCGCGGCGTCGAGGGAGGCTCGGAACTGCTCCTGCTGGAGCAGGATCCCGGCGACGTCCTCGGCGCGGACGTTCGCGTAGCCCGCGGCGTTCTGCGATGCCAGGGCGAGCTGGTAGTCGGCGGAGTCGGACTTCGCCGCGCTCGTGGCCATCGCGCCGAGGATGCCGGATCCGTTGACCTTGCGGTCGCCCAGGTCGAGCATCACCCGGTTGAGGTCGCCGGTCAGCAGCGTCGAGGCTCCCTGCACGTCGCGCGTCGAGGCGCTCGTGCTCGCGGCGATCTGCTCGAGACTCGAGGCCGTCTGACGGTCGACGGCGGATGCCAGCTCGGAGCCTTCCTGCTCGAGCGTGCCCTTCTGCTCGTCGATCGTGCCCTTCGAGTCCTTCGTGACCTCGCCCGAGGTGGACCGGAGCCCGGAGATCGACTTGTCGAAGGCCGAGATGACGGCGTCACGGCTGCCCTTCGCGGTCTCACTGACCTGCCGCACCTGCTGGTCGATGATCTTCTGCACGTCCTTCTCGGACTGCGTCGATGCGTCGGCGAAGGCCTTGCGGACCGCGTCCTGCAGCTGGGTCTGCTGCGTGCTGATCGCGGTCAGCTGGGTGCCGACCACAGCGCTCGACTTCGTTGCCTGCTCGACGAGTTCCTGGAGCTCATGTGCCGCTCCCTCGACCGAACCACCGTCGTTGCGCACCGCCCGGCGGACCGCGGCGATGCCGTCGTCGAGCGCGTCGACGTCGTCGGACAGCGTCGTGACCGCGGCACCGATGCCGGTCTCGGAGCGGATATCGGTCGCCGCGACCACCGCGTCCCACTGCTTCGCCTGGTCCGTGAGGCGTTGGTCCATCGGGGTGCTGAAGCGTCCACCCGGCTGCAACGTCGTGCCCTCTTCGGCACCGGGGCACGGCGTGGCGGTCAGGTACCCGCGCAGCGCATCGGCCTGCTCGGCGTCGAGCTGGTCCGTCGCCGCGAGGGCGCAGAGCTGGTCGGCGACCTCGAGGTTCTGCGCCTGCATCGAGGTGCTGAACAGACCGTCGCCGGCGTTGCCCACCAGCCCGCGCGCTGCGACTGCCTGCCGGTTCACCGTCGTGACGGCGTCGCGCACGGGGCCGAGGTCGTCAGCGGTCTGGTCGCGGAGGTCCTGCAACGCCTGCAGGGTGCGCGCGACCTCACCGGTGCCGTCGGCGCCGAGGGCCTGCACGGCGGTGTCGATCTCGCCGAGCTTGGCGCGCAGGGCGTCCGACTGCTCGATCGCCGTGTCCGCGAGCTTGGGGTCGAGCTGGTCGGCGAGCTGCTGCCCGGTGCTGACCAGACCGATCAGCGAGGTGCTCACCGCACGCGACGAATCCCAGAGCGCGCAGGTCAACGATCCACGGGCCTCCTGAGGGGCACACGTCGTCTCGTCCGGCGACGCCGGGCCGACCGCTCCCGCCAGCTGCGCACTGACCTGCTGCTTGCACGCCTCGCTGGCATCGGCGTAGCCGGTGAGCTGCGCCGAGACGCGGAGGAGGTTGCCGTAGACACTGCCCCCGGCGGACGGGGTCTTCGGCGTGGCCGCGCACCCGTTGCCGTCGAGCACCGTTGCCGGCGCGGTCGCGGACGTGTCGCCGAGCAGGCTGTCGAGGCTCGTGGTGGTCTGCTGGAGCTGCTGCAACACCGTCGACTGCGTGGCCTTGACCGTGGTGCCGAGGTCGCTGTTCAGTGAGCCGAGCTGTCCGGCGAGGGACTGCATGGTGCTGGCCAGGGAGGAGCTGCTCTCCTTGAGGCGCTCGGCCGTGCTGACGCCGAGGGTCTCCGACGTCGTCTCGAGGTTCGACCGGACCTCGGTGATGGTGCCACCGGCACGCGCCAACACCTCGTTCACCTGCGAGATCAGGTCGATCGTGCGGCGCTGGAGCGCGAGTTCGGAGTCACTGTCCGACCCGAAGGCCGCGTTGACGACGCCTGTGGAGGACAGGTCCGTGGACAGCCCGGGCTGCGCGGCGACGTCGATGGTCGGCGCGGTGAAGTCCTCGACGTCGGCGACGAGGTGCAGCGTGCTGCTCGCGCCGGAGGTCGGCGGAGCGAGCAACCGGCCCCACTGGACGACCGCGTCGCCGTCCTCGTTGGTGCTCACGACACCGTCGGTCGACGAGCCGGAGTCGGCCGAGTCCGTGACGACGCGGTCGGCGGCAGTCCCCGTCAGCACGGTCGACGCCGCGATGCTGAAGGGCGCGCCCACGAGCGCCGGGGTCGAACGCGACGTGCCGGCGACGTCGTAGGTCAGGTTCTTCGACGTGACCGTGAGGTTCTCGATCGTCAGGTCGATCGACACCCGACCCGAGTACCCGTCGAGGTCGGCCAGGTCCGTGCCGGTCTTCTTCTTGGTCGAGTACTGCGTCGTGATGCGCAGTGGCAGGTCACTCGCCGCCTTCGCGGGGTCGTGCTCGGTCGTCGCGGACGAGGAGTCCTTGCCTGCGACGGAGATCGCGGTGTCCGAGATCGAGGTGATCGAGCCGTCCGCGGCGAGGCGCGTGTCGACGGTCTGCAGGACCCTCGAAGGGTCGGCAACAGGCTTGTCGTCGGAGGTGCAGCCGGCGAGCACCAGCGCAGCGATCCCCGTGACGGCGACCGTCCCCGCGATCCGTCGTCCGGTCCGTCGTGCTCCGGTGTTCCCGGCACGCTGGTTCATCACGGTCTTCCCCCCAAGAGAATCGTCGAGCACATCGATGCTAGTTGCTGAACGGCGTCAGATCCGGGCTGGTCTCCCCCGGGAGCCACCCCCGTTCGGGCCACAGCTCGCTACTGAAATCCAACATAGAGCATCCGCGAGTGTGCTCGTACCTGTCCACAGGGCGCTGATACTCTGCACGCATGATCCAGGGGGACCAGGGCGTCACGCCCTTCGAACGACGGCGCACGAACGCACGAACGGGGGCGGACCGGTGAACATCAACCTGTCGCCGGTGCTCATCGCGCTGA
This sequence comes from Curtobacterium sp. MCBA15_007, assembly GCF_001864905.1. NCBI lineage: Bacteria > Bacillati > Actinomycetota > Actinomycetes > Micrococcales > Microbacteriaceae > Curtobacterium > Curtobacterium sp. MCBA15_007. Next base: position 605,386 of record NZ_MJGM01000001.1, on the reverse strand, counting down.
TTGCCATGATCACCATCCCGGCCGCCGTCAGCGCGCTCGTCCGTCAGAACGACCGGAAGCGGCCACCGTCCACCGTCGTGGGCGACGAGGCGTACGGCGTGCTCTTCACCGTCCGTGCTCGCCGGTTCAGCTACCTGCTGCTCCGGATCATCGGGATCGTCGTCATCGTCGTCGGCGGGTTCTTCTTCCTGGCCACGCTCAGCCTGCTCGACGACCCCGACGCGATCGGCATGCTCATCGCCGGCGTCGGCATGGTGCTGTTCGGGATCCTGTTCGTCTACCTCGGCGTCGGTCAGAAGCGCCGTCGCGTCGAGGCGTACGACTCGCAGCTGGTCGTGACGCCGATGTTCCGTGCCGCGCGGACCGTCGACCCGGCGGCGATCAAGCGCATCCGGCCCACCACCAACCGGTTCGGTGGCCTGGACATCAAGGTGAACGGCCAACGCGGCGTGATCAGCGTCCTGTCGATCGACGCCGCCTATCCCGAGCTCTGTGCATGGCTCGAGCAGCGGGCGCCCGCGCAGTGGGGTGAGTTCATCGGGGCCTTCGGGCGCTGAGCGGCGCGCTGCTGCTGCACTGGGCCGACGGACCTACCGTGTTCGCACGGGCTCGAAGCTCTTCACGTACACGGCCTGGCGGATCGTGTTCAGGAATGCCCGCATCGTGAAGGAACCCTCGCCGGCGTTCAACCGGTAGCGCTCCCCCTCGATGACGTCCCGCGCCAGTTCGTCCTCGTTGTCGCGGCTCACACCCCAGCTCTGCACGAGCGTTCCGCAGTCGGACGTCTCGAGCACGACCTGCGACGTCGACGAGCCGACGCCCTTCAGGGAGTGAGACGAGTCCGCACTGCTGTGCGCGGAGCTGACGCTGCAGCCGTTTAGTCCTGGGTCACTCGACTGCAGCCCCAATGTCCGTCGTACGGTGCGGGCCAACTTTCCGTCGCACCGCTTCGGAAAAGGCCAGCATCAGCGCCCCCAGCTCGCTCTCGTAGGGCCAAGTGTCGGCAACAAGGCGGGTGGCGCCCTGTATCCCGCTGCGGTATGCCGGATGGTCGGGCGCCTGCTCGAATGCGGCAATGAGGACAGATCGTACGGCGGCTATTTGCACAGCCGACGCGGCGTCCTCGACGGCGTGGTCGTCGAGTTGCTTGAGCAATTCCGACAAGGTCATGTTCTGCCGTGCCCCTTCAGCGCTGGAACAGCGAGTCCATCACGGGAATGTGCGCGTCACCCGCAGCAGCGCGGAGAGTGACCGCTGGAACGCTTTGGTCGCAGGGACATCGCCCGCGCCGTCAGGCGTGACCACGAACATGTCGCCCATGCCCCCTGCCCCCGTGTTCGACGCGGAGTAGATCCTTCGGTAGATCCGCCGCCGAGCAAGCCACGCCTCCTCGACGCGGAGTGCCTCGGCCTGGCGGAGGTAAAAGCCCTCCGCCTCACGAGCCCCCATCCGGCAGAGGAATCCGGCCACCTCGTTGCACAGCACGACGACCTCGTCCCGTGTGCTCCTTCGTCTCAACATCACCGCTCCGGCTCACTCGTCGTTTGGGCTGTCACGCGATCCACGCCGGGGCGTCTCCGAGGCGAGCACGCCGGTGTAGCTGTAGATCTCCGGCGCTACCTTCAGGATCTTGAGGCCGGCACGCAGCCTGAACGAGCCAGCACCGACAGTGAATCGGTAGCGCTCGCCTGGTTCCACCGCGGACGCTATTCGCTGCATGCTGGACCGATCCACGCCTTCCAGGTAGAGGAGATTCCCGCAATTCGTGTGGAAGGTGACCTGGGGTTGTGCACCGCCGGCTCCCTTCGCGGACCGGGAAGACGACATGTTCGCCTCTGCCGAATCGACCCGACACACGACGTTCATGCGGTGCCCATCGTCGTACCGCCCGAGAATCGACGGGCCGAAACCGAACGTGGCCACCGGGAGGCCGATGATCAAGAACAACAGTCCGACGGCCTGCAACCGCTCAAGAAAGACACGTGCAGGGCTCTTATGAGCAGGACGAAACGTGCCATCAGAAGCAGCACTCACCAGTAAATGATCGCCTCCAGCCGCCTTCTTCGCCAACCGGACGTTCGGTGTCTCCACGTGCCATGGATCCCCGCATCGCGTCCGCTCCGCTGGGAAGTCCGGGGTCGAGGTGGATAGTAGAAAAAGCGAGGTCACTGGCTTCGGTCGATAGCTCATCTTCCACACAAACCTGTTCGAAATCCCGTAGAGGCTAGCAGCTAGGTGCTTCACTGAACTCTTTCGCCCCTACTTGCGGACTTGGCTATAGCCGTAAACCGTCGGAGCTACTTTGACAAACTTGAGACCCTTCCGCAGATTGAACGAGCCAGCACCAACTTCGAACCGATACGGCGCGTTCGATTCAACCGAGCCGGCTATTCGTTTCATACTCGATCGATCGACCCCGTCTGCGTAGATGAGATTCCCGCAGTCTGTATGGAAGGTCACCTGCGGTCGCGAGCCTCCCGCGCCTTTCGCAGACCGTGAAGACGCAATGTTTGCTTCGGCGTAATCAACTTTGCAGGTTACTTTGATTCGATGAGAATCATCGTATCGCCCGAGCCAGGTCGGTCCGACCGTTAATGCCAGGAGAGGAATCACGATGACGCCTAGCACGATTGCTACTGCAATCACTCGATTCCCCCAGACGGGTGCCCTGCTTTTCCTCCTTCGGAGCAGCTTGGACGCAACCCGATCATCTTCAGTGGAATTCACCAGCCGACCCTGGCCTCTGTGCGCGGCTGGGACCCGCACATCGGCTCTTCAGCGCCGCGTATGGCCCCGCTCAGTAAGGTCCTGCCGAAATCATCGCCTTGCACGTCCGGCCACCGCCATCGAGGGCACGGACCGCCGAGGACCGAGTACGGCGTCGCTGCGAAAGCATGATCACCAGCGAGCACGAGGGGCAAGGCGATTCCGAGTGCACCGATCGTCGCCGCAGCCATGAGGACGCCGCGATGCTGCTCGAAGCCACCCGCGTGCGGGGACCCAACCCCTAGAGACCATGCGTGAACGTCGAGACCGCGTCGCACGCTACTCCTGGGTTGCCTTGAAGTCGCGCACATCAGGTGCGACCTTGACCAACTGAAGAACCGAGCGCAACCGGTAGGTCCCCTCTCCAACTATGAATCGGTAGCGCTGCCCCGCCTTGAGTTCGTCGGCCACCCGATCGACATTGTCCTTGTTGATACCTGAGTCGATCAGCAACCGCCCACAGCCTTTTGTCTCGATGACAACTTGACTGCCCGAACTCCCGACGCCCTTCAAGGAACGACTCGAAGTACTCCCCGCTTTTGCGGATTCAACAGTGCAAGTTACGGACATTGGGTGAGAATCGTCGTACACGCCCAAAGCGATCGGCGCTACAAAGAATGCCAAGATCGGGAAGACAACGACGAGGAAGAGCAAGAGCACGGCGATGGTGCGGTTCCGAAATACACGCCGCCTGGCGACGTCCGTCCCAAGCCGGGTCTCCGTATTCGGCACGGTTACGCTCTCTTTCTCTCGTCGCCCGCCACTCATGGCGCACGATGTGAAGTGACGGTAGGACCCCGCGCCCCTGCAAGGAACCCTGTTCCAAAGGTCTGGACCAGGTTTGCGCGACTCTGATCCCCGCCCGGGCGGACCAGCTCATTTGCCACGGCACCAAAGCCGCCTGCACTGTGGTTCACCGCACCACCGATCAAAGCGGTCGCTGATGGAGAACTGAGGTCCAAGTTCTTGACGATCTTAGCTCCGAGCGCCCCGGATCCCAGGCTGAAGCCCGCCCCCAGACCGAAGCCGGACGCCGCAGACGCCGCGTAACCGCCGGCAGTGTGCGAGACGTCTTCGTCGAACATGTACCCGCCGACGTTCTGCGTGGCACCTGACACTCCTGACGAGATCGCCGAGCGAGTAGTCGATGTCAAGGCCTGCGTGCCGATCCGCTGGAGCACTGGAGCACCTGCGCGAGCAGCCGCTGTCCCGAGTTTCGAGAGACCCAGCGCGCTTCCCCCTCCGGCAGCTCCCGACACACCACCAACGAGAGTGTCCAGGCCGACCTTTCCCCAATCGACCTTGCCGTTCTCCCCCCTGTTTTCCTTGATCGATAGCCCCCCGGCCAAAGCAGCTCCGCCGCCTGCCATCACGGCAATCGCGACTACCGGGCCGATCGGTGTGCACATCGCGAGGACTGTCGCTGCGACGCCGAGGCCGATGGCGATGTTCGAGATCAGCTCCGAGTGCTCGTCGGCCCAGTCACGCACATTGGCGATTGCACCCTGATTCGCATCCCGGTAGGCCTGCAAGTCCTTGTCAGTCGCCGGCCGCAACCCGAGCGGGTCGACGGCTTGCAACGGATCGTTGCCCGCGTACGAGTACGGGTTCCCAGACCACGCGGCACCCAGGATCGGCGCGAGCGGATCGACCGACAGGAAGCCCCGCGCCGCAGGGTCGTACACACGGGCCCCGAGCCACTCCAGCCCTGCGACGGACACCCCACCCGAGCCGGTCAGGGACACCCCCGCGGGCAGCCCGACGTCGGTGACGGCAGCGAGCGCAGCCCACGGGTCCGCAGCATCGGTCGCGCGAGCACTGCGCCAAGCGGGCTGCGTCACGGCTTCGCCGATCGCGGTGACACCCCCCGGCAGGTCGAGCAGCGACGTGTCGGCAATGCTGATGAGTGACGGCACGACCGCGGCGGAGTCCCACCACGCGGCGACCCCACCCACCTCGGCGAGCTCACCGAGCGCGTCGACCCAGACGTCGAGCCGACCGGTCTCGGTGTACGAGGCGTCGCGGTCGACGACGGCAGCGAGGTACCCCAGGTCGGACCACGCGTATTCGGTGGTCGAACCATTGGCTGCGGTCCGCCGGATGCGGCGGCCGAGACCGTCGTGGACGTACTCGGTGCGGCCGGCCTCGGTGGTCGTCGCGACCAGCTGTCCGGCAGCGTCGTACTCGTGGCGCGTCTCGACACCGCCGACGGATTCGACGACGAGTCGCCCACCGTCGTCGTAGGCCCACGTCGACTCCCCGGCGCGCACGAGCTGCCCGGCGGCGTCGTACTCGTACGACACCGCCCCCGACGGTCCGTCGACCGCGGTGATCCGCGCGTCGGCATCGCGCTCGATCCGCGTACTGGTGGCACCGTCGAGCGTGGTCGAGGTGTGCGCGACGAGGGCGCCTCCCTCGTACGACCACGACTGCACCAGGTCGCCCGTGGCCGCCTGGACGATACGACCCGAGGCGTCGTAGGTGAACGCGCCGGCAGCGGTGCCGTCACGGTCCACCCCGACGACACGGCCGACGGCATCGCGACGGTAGGTGGTGCGGGTGCCGTTCGGGTCAACCCGAGCAGTGCGGTTGCCGTCGGCGTCGTACTCCCACGCGACGGACTGGTCGCCTCGGGCTCGGCGGACGAGCAGGCCGCGGCGGTCGTGCTGGAGCTCGTGCTCGATCGTCCGGCCTGCACCACGGGTGTGGTCCGACACGACGACAATTCGGTGGACGGCGTCGCGGGTGATCTCCGACTGCACCGCACCGTCGACGAGCACGGCCCGCTGGCGGCCGGCTGCGTCGTACGTCCATTCGGTGGTGCGGCCGTCGGGATCCGTCTGGCGGATCTGGCGCCCGGCCGGGTCGTAGGCCGCCGTGGTCGTCCGTCCGAGCGGATCGGTGACGGCGACCACGTGGTCGGCGGCGTCGTACTCCCGTCGAGTGGTCCCGCCGGCAGGGTCGGTGATCGTCACCAGGCGCCCGCGCTCGTCGTACTCGAACGAGGTGACCCCGTCGAGACCGTTGACGACCTGGATCAGCTGCCCGGCGGGGTCGTAGCGGAACCGACGACGGCCGAAGCGTGCGTCGTGGCTGGAGACGAGCCTCCCGGCCAGGTCGTAGCGGAACCGCGCAGTGCCGGCACCCGGAGTCGTCTGCGTGACCACGCGCCCGACGGCGTCGTATGTGATCTCCTCGACCTCGCCGGTGGGCAGGGTCCGGGCCACGACACGGGAGTCCGCGTCGTAGGTGAGCGTCGTCCGCGCCCCCGCGGCGTCGGTGGCTGCGGCGGGACGCCCGCAGGCGTCGTACTCGTACGTGGAGCGCGCGCCCGAGGGGGCGACCAACGCGACGACGCGACCGGCGAGGTCGCGCTCGAGTCGGGTCAGTCCGCCTTCGCCGTCGACGAGTTCGACGGGGCGACCGGCGGCGTCGTAGGTGATGAGTTCGGAACCGGTCTCGTCAGACGTGGACTCGACGGGTCGGCCGTACTCGTCGAACCGGACGGTCGCGGTGTCGAAGGCGTCGCGCAGCGTCGCGACGCCGGTCGCGACGTCGTCCGAGAACTCCTGACGGACGCCCGTCGGGTCGACGGTCGCCGTCAGCTCGCCGACGACGTCGTACTCGCGACGCCAGGTCGCGCCGGCGGGGTCGGTGACGGCCCGGAGGCGCGACAAGGCGTCGTGCGCGAACGTCCAGACCGCGCCGCCCGGCAACGCGACCTCCGCCAGGTTCCCCTGGTCGTCGAACGTCCGTGAGACGCGTCGACCCAGTGGGTCGGTCGTGGTCGCGAGTTCGCCGTTTGGGGCGTACTCGAGCGTCGTCCGTGCTCCGAGCGGATCCGTGATCGCAGCGATCCGTGCTCCGGCGGCGTACTCGAAGCGCCAGACGGCTCCGTCGGCGTCACGTCGTTCGACGAGGAGCCCGGCGGCGTCGTAGCGGTACTCGCTCCGTGCGCCGGATGGGCTGATCGCGGCGACCGGGTGACCGGCCGCGTCGCGCTCGATCCGAGCGGTGTCGCCGACGGCGTTGGTGGTCGAGACGAGCTCACCGAACGCGTCGTAGGAAAGCGTCAGGACCACGCCGGTCGGGTCGACGACGTGGGTGAGGGAGCCGTCCTGCCAGGTCAGCTCCGTCCGGCCGCCGACCGGGTCGACGATGACCGACGGGTCGCGGTCGTCGCCCACGTACTCGTAGCTCACGACGGCACCGGCCTCGGTGACGACCGTCGTCACGCGGTCCTGGTCGTCGTACCCGTAGGTCAGGTCGCCGCCGGACGGCGTGACGGTCCGGGTCTTCCGGCCGCGGTCGTCGTACGCGTGGACGGTCACCGACCCGTCGCGCTCGGTCGCCGACACCAGGTTGCCGTGCCGGTCGTAGCTCATCGACTGGCGTCGGTCGTCGGAGTCGATGACCCCGACGAGACGCCCCTTGGCGTCGGCGATGTAGGAGTTCGACCGCGATCCGTCGTGGTCGGACACCACCGTGACGCGGCCGGGCAGGTACGCGAAGCGCACGGTGCGGCCGTGCGGGCTGATCTGTTCGACCACGCGGCGCTGGTCGTCGTAGGTGTTGTCGACCTCGACGACACCGGCCGCACTCGTGACCGTCGTGATGAGGTCGTCGTCGTTCCAGCCGTAGGTCCGGGTGCCGACGGCGTCGGTCACCGAGACGAGTCGGCCGCGCTCGTCGTACCCGTACTCGACCCGGCGACCGTCGGAGGCGCGGAGCACCGCCACTCGGCCGTCGACGTGGTCGATGTCGATCGAGCGCCCGCGCTCGTGCAGCAGGCGCACGACGACGTCGTCGGCGTCCCGCTCGACGCGGACCGCGGTGCCGGCCCCACCGCGCTGTCCGAGCCACAGCCCGGACGGCGAGAAGTCGATGCGCTCACCCTGGTTGTCGCGGACGACGAGCCGGTTGCCCTCGGCCGCGAGCCAGCGGTTCTCGCCGACGCCGCGGGCCCACCCCTCGCCGTCACGTGGGAAGCGCACCTGACGACCGTCGGCGCCGACGAACGACGCGCCCTCGTCGTCGAGGAGCAGGCGGGTCTCGAGGATCGACGCCCACCCCGGACCGAAGAGGCCGACGTGCTGGTCGAGGGAGTTGTACATGCGGGTCACCTGCAGCGCCGCAGATGCACCGGTGAACGCCAGGTCGAGCTCCGGCTCGAGGAAGTTGCCCGTCGTGGTGTTCACCGGGTCCATCGAGAATCCGGTGGTGGGCTGAGCGCCGTAGGCCGATGGTGGATCGAACTGCAGGTCGGTGCGGGACTGCGCGACCCCGGCGGCAGCCAGGGCTGCGGCGAGCGCAGCATCCGAGACGGTGGACACGGAGCCCTCGCCGCCAGCGGCCGCGAATGCATCGGCGATCGTGTTCGCCCACTTGACGTCCTGGTCGTTGGCAGCAAGCCACTTGTCGAACGCCGACACGAGCCCGTCGGCGTTGATCGTGCCCCACGAGCACTTCGTCGCGAAGTCGTCGAGCTTGCCGCGGAGCCCCGCGGGCTTCCCGGTGAGGTCGCTGTTGAGCGAGGTCGATCCGGCGGCGAAGGAACGCAGATCCTCCGGCTTGGCGGACGAGGTCCCGCCGCCACCACTCCCACCCGCGCCCGGGTTCGGGGTCTGGCGCGTGGTCGACTTGGCACTCGCGGGCGCGAAGGTCGGAGGGTCTTCGTGCTCGACCTTGGGCGGCTCCGGTGCGCCGGCGACCTTGTCGTGCATCCACTCGAAGAAGTTCCGGTCACCGTACTCGGCGTACCAGTCGCGGGCTTTCTTGCGACGGGCGTTCTCGCGCTCGGCGGCCGCCTTCATCTCGTCGACCCAGCCCGCGACGGTGCGCAGGTTCGTGGCGATGTCCTCGGCGTCGCTCTTCGCGGTACCGGCGTTCTGCGCGAAGAGCTCCGAGAAGTGCCCGCGGAACTCCTGGGACGCGGTGTTGACGTAGGACTGCCGCGAGCCGGCCTGGCCCTCGATCGACTCGGCCGCGCCGTTCAGCGCCGTGCTGAGTGCATCGGCCGTGCCGTTGTCGAACTTGACTGGCTCATTGCCGTGCAGGTCAACCATGGTTCATCCCCCGAAGTCGTGCTGATCGTGCTGGTGAAGCGGCCCCACCGACCGCGAACGCCCGGACCGCCGCGAATGCGACGGTCCGGGCGGGAACAGGCTGGTGCTTACGCGCCGCCGCCTGCGGTGAAGATGTCCTGCGAGATCTTGTCGAGCTGCGTGCGGAGCTGCTCGAGCTCGGTCTTCGCCTTGTCGAGAGCAGCCTTGGTCTCCGGCCAGGTGGACCCACGGAACGTCGCCGCGAGCGGGCCGTCCCAGACGTTCGAGTCGGAGAGGATCCGGCCCTGAGCGTCGAGCTGCGAGATCTGATCGGTGAAACCACCGTTGACGATCGACTGGACCTGACGGATGGCGGTCTTGGCCTGCTCGGTCGAAAGGACACGCGACATGATGAACCTCTTTCATTCGTAGCTGCACCCCCGCGCAGTGGAATCCCCCCGGAGGCTCTGACACGGCCCACCATACCCACAAACCCGGGCAGATGTCACCGTCGGTATATCGTGACCGTTCCTCCACACACGAACGGTTCACCACCGGTTTCCACAGCGTCCACCGGGGCCCCTCCGACAGCAGGGGCCGGGTGGCAGGATGTGGGGATGGACACCGAACCGCAGCTCGACGGCGAATCCGTCGCACCCGACCTCGACGACTTCGACGAGGTCGTCGAGATCGAGCACGAGTCGCTGCCGACGGACCGCTACTTCGACCGCGAGCTCAGCTGGCTCAGGTTCAACCAGCGCGTGCTCGAGCTGGGTGAAGACCGCACGCAGCCCCTGCTGGAGCGAGCGAACTTCCTGGCGATCTTCGCGTCCAACCTCGACGAGTTCTTCATGGTCCGCGTCGCCGGCCTGAAGCGCCGCATCGACACCGGCATCGCCGTCCCGACCAACGTCGGCCGTGCCCCCAGTGACGTCCTGCGCGACATCGCGAAGAAGGCCCACGAGCTCCAGGACCGGCACGCGCAGGCGTTCATCGGGTCGCTCAAGCCGGACCTCGACGCCGCGGGCATCCACATCGAGCACTGGTCCGACCTCGACGAAGCCGACCGGCAGCGGATGCGGGAGTACTTCAACGAGCAGATCTTCCCGGTGCTCATGCCCCTGGCCGTCGACCCGGCGCACCCGTTCCCCTACATCTCCGGGCTCTCGCTCAACCTGGCGGTGCGGGTCCGCAACCCGAAGTCGCAGCGCCAGGAGTTCGCGCGCCTCAAGGTGCCGCAGAACTTCTCCCGCTTCATCAAGCTCCCCGACGACAACTCCGGGCGGATGCGCTTCATCCCGCTCGAAGACCTCATCGCGAACCACCTCGACGACCTGTTCCCGGGGATGGAGGTCCTCGAGCACCACGTGTTCCGGGTCACCCGCAACGAGGACGTCGAGATCGAGGAGGACGAGGCCGAGAACCTCATCCAGGCCCTCGAGCGCGAGCTCCTGCGCCGCCGGTTCGGCCCGCCGATCCGCCTCGAGATCACCGAGGACATGGACCCGGTGACCCTCGACCTGCTCGTGCGTGAACTCGACATCACCGAGGAAGAGGTGTTCCGGCTGCCGTCGCCGCTCGACCTCGGCGGGCTGTTCGAGATCTCGAAGATCAGCCGCCCGGACCTGCACTACCCGAAGCACGTGCCGACGACCCCGGTGCAGTTCCAGCCGGGTGAGCCGAACACGAAGCCCGACCTGTTCCGTGCGATCAAGGCGAACGACGTCCTGGTCCACCACCCCTACGAGTCCTTCGCCACGAGCGTGCAGGCGTTCCTCGAGCAGGCCGCCGCCGACCCGAACGTCCTGGCGATCAAGCAGACGCTGTACCGCACGTCCGGCGACAGCCCCATCGTCGAAGCGCTCATCGACGCAGCGGCCGCCGGCAAGCAGGTCCTCGCCCTGGTCGAGATCAAGGCGCGCTTCGACGAGCAGAACAACATCACCTGGGCCCGCAAGCTCGAGAAGGCCGGCGTGCACGTCGTCTACGGCCTGGTGGGGCTGAAGACGCACTCGAAGCTGGTGCTCGTCATCCGGCAAGAGGGCGGGACGCTCAAGCACTACAGCCACATCGGCACGGGCAACTACAACCCGAAGACCTCGCGCATCTACGAGGACATGGGCCTGTTCACCTCGGACGACACCGTGGGCAAGGACCTCACCCGCCTGTTCAACGAGCTGTCCGGCTACGCCATCGAGAAGAAGTTCAAGCGCCTGCTCGTGGCACCGCTGCACCTGCGGAAGGGCCTGCTCAAGCGCATCCAGACCGAGGCGGCGAACGCCCGTGCCGGCAAGCCCTCGGGCATCCGGATCAAGGTCAACTCGATGGTCGACGAGCAGATCATCGACGCGCTCTACCTGGCGAGCCAGGCCGGGGTGCCGATCGACGTCTGGGTCCGGGGCATCTGCTCGCTCAAGCCGGGGATGGAAGGCGTCAGCGACACCATCCGCGTGCGGAGCATCGTCGGCCGCTACCTGGAGCACTCCCGCGCCTTCGCGTTCCACAACGACGGCGACCCGGCGGTCTTCATCGGCAGCGCCGACATGATGCACCGCAACCTCGACCGTCGCGTCGAGGCACTCGTGCGGCTGGTCGCGCCGGACCACATCAACGAGGTCCAGGAGATGTTCGACCTGGCGATGGCCGACACCGCCAGCTCGTGGCACCTGGAGTCCGACGGCGAGTGGACGCGGCACTCCACCGACGATGCGGGCCGTCCGCTCGAGGACGTGCAGAATGTGACCATGCGGAAGATCTCGGCTCGGAAGCGCTCGACTCGGTGAGCGGCGGTCCCTCGGGCCCCGTCGTCGCTGCGGGTGCGGTCGTCTGGCGCGAACAGGACGGCACACCCCTCGTGCTGCTCATCCACCGCGACCACCACAAGGACGTCTCCCTGCCCAAGGGCAAGGTGGACCCGGGCGAGGCCGTCCCGACGACCGCTGTGCGCGAGATCGACGAGGAGACCGGCTACCGCGTCCACCTCGGCGCTCCGCTCGGCACCGCCGAGTACGTGCTGCCGAACGGTCGCGACAAGGTCGTGCACTACTGGGCGGCCCGGGTCTCGGCCAAGGAGTACGCCCGCGCCGGGGCCTTCGAGCCGAACCACGAGGTCGCCGCACTCGAGTGGGTCACCATCGACGACGCCCGCAACCGTCTGACGTACGAGCGGGACGTCGCGATCCTCGACCGCTTCGCCGAACGCGCCGCCGCCGGACAGCACCGCACCTTCGCCCTGATCACCCTGCGCCACGCGAAGACCGTGCCCGGCTCGGACTGGGACGGTCCCGATGCCACCCGACCGCTGCTGCCCGTCGGCCGTTCGCAGGCCAAGGCCGCCGCGGCGCCGGTCGCGGCGTTCGGCCCGAAGAAGATCGTGAGCAGCACGGCGGCGCGGTGCCTCGCGACCGTCGAACCGCTCTCGGCCGCGACGAAGCTCGGCGTCTCGAGCACCCCGGACATCAGCCAGGACGCTCACGACCGCGGAGCCGCCGACGTCAAGGGTGTCGTCCGGCGCCGCCTCGACAAGGGCAAGACCGCCGTGCTCTGCTCGCACGGCCCGGTGCTGCCCGACATCATCGCCCGGATCGCCACCGTGACCGCCGACGACTCCGGCCGCTTCGACCTGCGTCGTGCGGCGATGTTGTCCGTCGGGGACTTCTCCGTCATGCACATCGCCGGAGACACGCTCGTCGCGGTCGAGACGCACCGCAACACGATCCCGGCGTAGCCGGCCACCGCCGGACCGCAGCGCCGCCGCACCGCAGCGCCGCCGGACCGCAGCGCCGCCGGACCAGAGCGCCGCAGCCGACGCGCCCGGCACCCGACCACACGACGGGGCCGCGCCGCGCCCGGAGAACGCGATCCGGGCCTCCCGACCGCCCTTCCGCGATCATGCGTGCGTATCTTCCGAACGCGCGCACAGTGCCCCCGATCCTGCTCCCTGCGCGGGCGCGGCGCACGCCGCCCCGACGCGGACAACCCCTCGTTCACCTTCCGTTCACCAGCGGGGGTGATCCCCGTCACCTCGCGTCCCTACAGTCGCTCCCGGGTCGGCACCGGCCCAGGGACCGCAGTGGTCCCACTGCATTCCATTCCCGAAGGGACCCCTGTGAACATCAAGCGAATCGGTTCGATCGCAGCAATCGCGATCGCCGGCGCAGTCGTGCTCTCCTCGTGCGCGGCAAACGAGGACGCGGGCAGCACCAAGTCCTCCTCCACCAGCGGCAGCGACTACTCGAAGCTCTCCGGCACCCTGACCGGCTCGGGCTCGTCCGCACAGCAGACCGCGCAGGCCACCTGGGCCGCCGGTTTCCAGGACGAAGCCAAGGGCGTCACGGTGAACTACACGCCGGACGGCTCCGGCGCCGGCCGCGAGAACTTCATGTCGGGTGCCGCGGACTTCGCCGGCTCCGACGCGGCGCTGAAGGACGAGGAGCTCTCGGGCAAGTTCGAGTCCTGCAAGGCGGACACCAAGGGCATCGACATCCCCGTCTACATCTCCCCGATCGCCATCGCGTACAAGGTCGACGGCGTCAGCGACCTGACCCTCGACGCGAAGACCATCGCGGGCATCTTCTCGGGCAAGATCACCAAGTGGAACGACTCGGAGATCGCCGACCTGAACAAGGACGCGAAGCTGCCGGACGCGAACATCACGGTCGTGCACCGCTCCGACGACTCGGGCACCACGCAGAACTTCTCGGAGTACGTCTCCGCGAACGCCGGCGACGTCTGGACCGAAGAGCCGAGCCAGACCTTCCCGTACTCGGTCGGTGACAGCGCGAAGGGCACCTCCGGTGTCGCCTCCGCGATGGGCAACGCCACCAACGCCATCACCTACATCGACGACTCCGGCGCCGGTGACCTCGACCGCGCGAAGCTGATGGTCGGCGACAAGGCGACCGAGATCTCGGCCGACGGTGCCGCGCAGGTCGTCGCCGACTCGAAGATCGCAACCGGCCGCGAGGACAACGACCTCGCGATCAACATCGACCGCAAGGACACCGCTGACGGTGCCTGGCCGCTGGTCCTCGTCTCCTACGCCATCGCGTGCCAGGAGTACAAGGACGCCGACAAGGCCGAGCTCGTGAAGGGCTACCTGGACTACGTCGTCTCGAGCGCTGCTCAGGACGCCGCTGCGAAGGAGGCCAAGTCGGCCGCCCTCTCCTCCGACCTCGCGTCGAAGGCCAAGGACGCGGTCGCGTCCATCAAGTAAGGCCCCCTGAGCGCCCGGACGCCGGTCCCACCCACATGACCGGCGTCCGGGCCCTCGCCCGTCCGGGCCCCACCGGGAGTGCAGCACCACCGCCGCCACCGGGAGCGCAGCACGACTGCCGCCACCGGGAGCACAGCATCACCGCTCCCACCGGGAAGAGCCCGCACCCGGACGTCCCACCCCGCTCCACCACCCGCACCCGTCGCCTCCCCCGGCGTTCCTCCGACTGGAGTACCCCATGACGACCGCACCGACCCAGCCAGGGGCCACCGTCACCCCGATCAAGCCGAAGGCCGTCGTCCGCGTCGGTGACCGGATCTTCTCCGCCGCCTCGGTCATCGCCGGCGGCCTCATCCTCTTCGTGCTCGTGCTCGTCGCCGCGTTCCTCGTCTGGCAGAGCATCCCGGCGTTCTCCGCCAAGGTCGGCGAGCTGCCCGGGAAGGCCACGAACTTCTGGGACTTCGTCGGCCCCCTGGTGTTCGGCACCGTCTGGTCCGCGCTCATCGCGCTCGTGATCGCCGTGCCGCTGTCCCTCGGGATCGCCCTCTTCATCTCGCACTTCGCGCCGCGTCGACTCGCTCCGGTCCTCGGCTACGTCATCGACCTGCTGGCCGCGGTGCCGTCGGTCGTCTACGGCCTCTGGGGCATCGCCGTGCTGGCTCCCCTGGTGAAGCCATTCTACGTGTTCCTGAACGAGTACCTCGGCTGGTTCCCGCTGTTCTCCGGTCAGGTGTCCGGCACCGGCCGCACGATCCTGACGGCCTCGATCGTCCTCGCCGTCATGGCGATCCCGATCATGACGGCGGTCATGCGTGAGATCTTCCTGCAGGCCCCGACCCTCAACGAGGAAGCGGCCCTGGCCCTCGGCGCGACCCGCTGGGAGATGATCCGCCTGTCTGTCCTGCCGTTCGCGAAGTCCGGCATCGTGTCCGCGATCATGCTCGGCCTCGGTCGTGCACTCGGCGAGACGATGGCGATCGCGCTGGTGTTGTCGGTCTCGACGAACGTCACGTTCGAGATGCTGACGTCGCAGAACCCCTCGACGATCGCCGCGAACATCGCCCTGCAGTTCGCCGAGGCTTCCGGGACGGCACTGAACGCGCTCATCGCGTCGGGTCTCATCCTCTTCGTCATCACCCTGGTCATCAACATGCTCGCGCGGTACATCGTCCGCAGCCGAGTCAGCTGAGAGGTCGCACCCGATGTCCCTCGCGCTCCGTCAGACCGGCACCGCCGGCAACGTCTACGCCAACGGCAAGCTGCACGCGTCCGTCCCGTGGCTGCTGCTGGTCGGCAGCTGGGTCGCCCTCGTCCTGGTCTTCGCCCTGCTCAACGCCGGTGGCGCCGTCAAGGACTTCAACGTCGTCGCCGCGATCTTCCTCGGCACGGTCCTGTTCGACGTGCTCATCGTCGTCGTCTCGCGTATCGTCGAGGGCGGTCGCAAGGCCGTCGACCGCCTGGTCACCTCGCTCGTCATCACGGCGTTCGTCATCGCGGTCCTGCCGCTGGTGTCGCTGCTCTGGACGGTCATCGCCAAGGGCGTCGCCCGCCTCGACGCGAACTTCTTCTCGTACTCGATGCGCGGGGTCATCTCCGAGGGCGGCGGCGCGGTCCACGCGCTCATCGGCACCCTCGAGATCACCCTGTTCGCGGCGCTCATCTCGGTGCCGATCGGTCTGCTCACCTCGATCTACCTGGTCGAGTACGGTCGTGGCGCGCTGGCGAAGGGCATCACGTTCTTCGTCGACGTCATGACGGGCATCCCGTCGATCGTCGCCGGGCTGTTCGCCTACGCGCTCTTCGCGCTGTTCCTCGGCCCGGGTGCCCGCTTCGGTCTGGTCGGCTCCGTCGCCCTGTCGGTGCTGATGATCCCGATCGTCGTGCGCTCCACCGAAGAGGTGCTGAAGATCGTCCCGATGGAACTCCGCGAGGCCTCGTACGCCCTCGGTGTCCCGAAGTACCTGACGATCCTCAAGGTGGTTCTGCCCACGAGCCTCGCGGGCATCATGACCGGCATCATGCTCTCGATCGCCCGCGTCATCGGTGAGACCGCCCCGCTGCTCGTCACGGCCGGCTTCACCGCGAGCATGAACTACAACCTGTTCCGCGACCCGATGATGACCCTGCCGGTGTACGCGTACACGCAGTACTCGCAGCAGGGCGCCAACCCGGTGCCGTTCGTCGACCGGGCGTGGACCGCGGCCCTGGTGCTCATCCTGATCGTGATGCTGCTCAACCTGCTTGCCCGGATCATCACCCGCCTCTTCGCCCCCAAGCTCAGCCGCTGACCGTCCGCCCCCGCGGATCCAGCGTCACCACCCACCCAGAAGGATCAACGTGTCCAAGCGCATCGAGGTCGACGGCCTCAACGTCTACTACTCGAAGTTCAAGGCGGTCGAGGGTGTCGACATCACCATCGAGCCCCGCACCGTCACGGCCTTCATCGGCCCGTCGGGCTGCGGCAAGTCCACCTTCCTCCGCACCCTGAACCGCATGCACGAGGTCATCCCCGGCGCATGGGTCGAGGGATCGGTCAAGATCGACGGCGACGACCTGTACGGCCCCGGCGTCGACCCCGTGCTCGTCCGCCGTCAGGTCGGCATGGTCTTCCAGCGACCGAACCCGTTCCCGACGATGTCGATCCGCGACAACGTGCTCGCGGGCGTCAAGCTCAACAACAAGCGCGTCTCCCGCTCCGAGGCCGACGACATCGTCGAGCGCTCGCTGCAGGGTGCGAACCTGTGGAACGAGGTCAAGGACCGCCTCGACAAGCCCGGCATGGGCCTGTCCGGTGGCCAGCAGCAGCGGCTCTGCATCGCCCGCGCGATCGCGGTCGAGCCGGACGTGCTGCTGATGGACGAGCCCTGCTCGGCCCTCGACCCGATCTCGACCCTGGCCATCGAGGACCTGATCGAGGAGCTCAAGAAGGAGTTCACGATCGTGATCGTGACCCACAACATGCAGCAGGCGTCGCGCGTCAGCGACAAGACGGCGTTCTTCAACATCGCCGGCACCGGCGCTCCGGGCAAGCTCATCGAGTTCGACGACACCGCGACGATGTTCTCGAACCCGTCCGTGCAGGCCACCGAGGACTACGTCTCGGGCCGCTTCGGTTGATCGGCATCCGTCCGTCGCGCTGACGGACGGCCTGGAGGCCCGGTGCACGTCCGTCACGGACGCGCACCGGGCCTTCGTGGTTGCGCCGGGTGCCGCGGCGGCCCGCCGGACGTGCGCATGTTCCGACGATCCACGCGTCGATCGACTCGTGGTTCGTCGTTCGATGCGCACGCAGACGTTGCGTGCGCATGTTCCGACAGTCCGCGCGTCGATCGACTCGTGGAACGACGAAAGGTGCCCGCGCATCGACTGCACGGGCACCTTCCGGAGTACCGTCAGGCCGTGGTGGTGGGGACAGCCATGATCGGCGACGAGGTCGGCTGCTTCGAACCACCGGCGGGCTCGACCGTCATGCCGATCGTCGCACCCTCGGACATCGCACCCTTCAGCACAGCGGAGTGCACACCGTCCGCCGCGCCGTCGACCAGGCCGGCCGACTTGATGGCACCGCCCTGCTCCTCGGAGCCGATGTACCAGAGCTCGTACGTCTTGCCCTTCGGCGCCTGCTCGACGCCGTCCAGGATCACCGCGGACTTGCCGAGGTCGTTCGACCACACGACCGTCGCCGAACCGCCGCCCGCGACCTTGGTCGTGGTGCGCTGGAAGTCCGACGCGGCGTAGATGCGGTCAAGGCCGCTCGAGGCCTGCGTGGTGCCCGGTCCGGAGCCGTTCGGGTCGAAGACCGATCCGACGCCGAGTCCCCCGAAGAAGACCGCGGCGACGGCAGCAGCGGCCGTCAGCATCACCGCCGGACGCTGGAACCAGCGGCGGCGAGCCTCGGACGACGCCCGGCCACCGGCGGTGGGGCCGTCGGCGATCGAGGTGACGGGCGCGGCGGGCGCAGGGCGGGCCTCCTGAGCGGGGGTGGTCTCGGCGACCGGGGTCTGGTCGACCGTCGTGTCGGCGAGGGGTGCGGCCTGCGGGGTCGTGGCGATCCGGGCCAGCAGCGACGCCTTCAGCGACGCGGGGGGCTCGATCGGTGCGACGGCGTAGGCGAGCTGCAGCGCGGTCTCGCGCAGCGAGTCGTTCTCGGCCTGCAGCTCGGGGGACGTCCGGAGGGCGTCCTCGAGGAGCGCGCGCTCGTCATCGGACAGCGCGTCGAGTGCGTGGGACCCCGTCATCAGTGCGGGGTCGTCGTGGCGTTCGGTCATGAGGTCACCCCCATCTCGTCTCGGAGTCGGATCATCCCGTCACGGAGACGGGTCTTGACGGTGCCGATGGGGACACCGAGGTGTTCGGCCATCTCGCTGTGCGAGTAGCCGCCGTAGTACGCGAGTTGCACAGCCTGCCGCTGGAACTCCGTGAGCTTCGCCAGCGCTCGGCCGACGCGCTCGTGCTCGATGCGGATCTCGACGGACTCGGAGACCTGGTCGAAACCGGCCTCGAGGTCGCGGATGCCGATCTTGGTGTCGCGGTCGTGCGAGGACTGCGAGGCGCGGACCCGGTCGACCGCGCGGCGGTGGGCCATGGTGAGGACCCAGCTGGCGGCCGTTCCGCGCTTCCGGTCGAAGCGGGTGGCCTGCTGCCAGACTTCCAGGAAGACCTCCTGCGTGACCTCTTCCGACTGCGCGCGGTCCCGGAGGAGCCGCGTGATCAGACCGAGGACCCGGCCGGACAGTGCGTCGTAGAGGTCCGCGAAGGCGGCTTGGTCACCGGAGGCGACCCGGGCGAGGAGGTCGTCCGGCGATGCCTGAGCTGGCTCTGACGAGCTCCAGCGTTCGGTGTCGCTATCCACGAGGGCAAGCATTGCAGGTTTCCCTCCTCTCGGTTGCTTTCGTTGACCAGGCGGGTAGCACGAAGCCCCCGCATGGGCGGTCGAGACGAGGGGCCGGCGTGACCCACAGGGAATTGACCGGCGGTGCCGGTCCGGGTCACACCGGGCCTCTCGCTTCGTGACGGGCATTCCGTCCGCCACGATGATGATTCGGCGCGGTCCCCGCTGTGGATTGGGCGGGGATCGGGATTTCTCGGCGGCGCGGGCGCGGCGGGCTCCCCGCGGGCGGTGCGCTGGCACGCCCGGGGCCGGTTCTGTCCACCATGAGTGAACAGGGTCGAGTGATCAGCCGACGTCTCGTAGACTGGTGATCGCCGGGCCGCAGCAAGCCCCGGGCTCCAAAATTCGCCGCTTCGAGCGGCCTCGCGCCGAGAGGCGCTTTCTGCGGCTCGGCTTCTCCATGCCCGGATGCGTCGCGCGCTCGCGCGGCCGTGCGCGTCGTCGCGAAGCTCCGCGCCCCTGGCCTGGAGGCTGGGTGCGGGTCCGCCCCGCCGCCCGCTCAGTCCAGGCTGTCGCGACGCCAGAGCGCCGCCGCCTCGGTCAGGTCGGCCGCCAGCTCCGTCAGGCGGAGCGCCCGCGTCGTCAGCTCGCCCGCCCGCTCGGACGCGACCAGGTCGGACTCGTCCGCCACGGCGGTCGCACCGGCGGCGGTCAGGCGGCAGAACGATGCCCCGCGGTCCAGCGCCACCGCGAGGTCGCCCGTGTACAGGCCGTGCAGGATGCGGTCGGCGAGCGTCAGGATCTCGGCCGGGCCGGTCGGTTCCTCGGCACCCGCGACCGCCTGGTCGATCGTGCCGATCTGCGCCGTGCCCCGTTCGAACAGGTACGCGATCTCCTCCGGGTTCTGCCGGATGACGATCCGCACCAGGTAGACCCGCCAGAGCGCCCCCGGCAGGGTGTGCGCCCCCACCCGCGCCCACAGCTCCGCGATGGCGTCGATGCCGTGCACGTCGGTGTAGGTGACGAGCCGCTCGACCACGGCGGGGTCCGGGTCCTCACGCACACGGTGCAGCAGGGCGTTCGCGGTCTCGTGCGCGACACGGTTCACCAGCGCCGGGTCCTCACCGCCCTGGATGGCGGCGAACTCGGCGTCGGTGAAGTGGACAGGACGGTGGTGATCGCGAGGCACCGCAGCAGTGTAGGCGCGGCCGGTGACACGCCCGCGGCCCGTTCGCCGAGAACGCAACGACTGCGCCGCGCGTACCGTGTTGCGGCAGGGAGGCGCTCCTCCCTGCACGTGAAGGAGAGGATCTTCCATGAACGCCCTGCTCATCATCCTGGCTGTGATCGCAGTCATCCTGCTGTTCGTCGGCGGGTTCGCCGCGAGCCTGAAGTTCCTGCTCTACGTCGGCATCGTGCTGCTGATCATCGCGGTCATCGCGTGGCTGCTGCGAACGCTCACCGGACGCCGGGGCTGACCCGCTCGCACGGTTCTGTCCCAGAGGCCCTCACCCGCTAGCCTTGCGGGTGAGGGCCTCTAGCTCAGTTGGTAGAGCACCGGACTTTTAATCCGAGGGTCGTGGGTTCGAGCCCCACGGGGCCCACCACCAGTCTTCCCTGTTGCTCTTGTCTACAATCGGTCCGATGGGCCGAGGATCGCAGCGCGAACGGCCGGGCACCCCCAACGACCCGGCGACGATGCCGCGACGCCGCCGCAGACTCGTCCCCGCACTCGCCCTCGGCGCCATGGCACTCGGGGTCTCCGGACTCCTGCTGATCCTGCCGAGCGTGTCGAGCGCCTGCCAGCCCGTCTCCTCGTCGACCTCGGCCTCGGCCGTCGCGGCCCCCGGGGTCTCGGCCGAGCGGATCGCGGCGGCGATCGAGCCCGGATCGCGTGTCCTGATCGTCGGCGACTCGTACACGTCCGGTCGTGGGTCGACCAGCGGGATCCACGGCTGGGCCCAGGACATCAGCGAGGACCGCGGGTGGAAGGCAAAGATCGACGACTACCCGGGCACCGGCTACGTCGACGTCGGCGCCTCCGGTTCGTCGCACTTCACGTTCGGTCCCCGGATCGAACGAGACGCCTCCTTCGACCCGGAACTGGTGATCGTGCAGGGCAGCCAGAACGACTGGCTCGTCGACGCCGACACCCTGCGCGCCGCCGTCGAGCGCACGCTCCGCACGGCGCAGCAGACCTGGCCGGACGCGGTCGTCGTCGCGTTCGGTCCGTCGGCACCCCTGCCGCACGCGAAGACCACGGTCGGTGTCGCCGCCTCGGTCTCGTCGGCTGCAGCCACAGTCGGGGTCCCCTACATCGATGCCCTCGCCGGCCGGTGGTTCACGACCACGAACAGTCCCGGGTACTCGGCGCCCGACGGCGGGCACCCGAACGACGCCGGCCACCAGTACCTGGCTGACCGCGTCAGCGAGGCGCTGGACGCCCTCGCCACCCCCGCCGACAGTGCCCGGTGCGCCTGACGGGTGCCGTCCGCTCCTGAACGGGGTACAACCCGTCCCCAGCGAGCTCATGGGAGATCCCCTGCACAGCACAGTCGGTCCCCAGCGGACTGTTGGGCTCCCGCCGATAGTGTCGTTCCCGGATCCGATCACCGGATCCTGCAGCACCGCACCACCACGAACGAACGGGGTACACCGTGATCGAGCCCATCGAAGCCACGCAGACCAGCACCACCGGTGACGCGCGCCGCATCGTCGAGCTCGCAGCAGCGACCAACACGACGATGAGCAACGAGCTCCTGCTCGACACGCTCCGCCGCAACGCCCAGGTCACGACCCGCCACATCCGCAAGGACTTCATCGAGGTCGCGACCGCCACCGCCGTGCTCGGCTACGTCTGCCGCCAGCGCAAGGACTTCATCGCGCTCCGCGGCGACGACCCAGCCTGGGCACACGAGGTCGGCCGGTACGCGACCGAGTCCCTCGCGGTCGAGGCACTCCGGATGCGCCGCGGCTGACGCCCGGCTTCCGACACGAACGTACAAGGCCCCGCCGGACACCCGGCGGGGCCTTCGTCGTGTCAGCGGTGCGAGCCGACCGGAGTCCTCAGGACCAGACGCGGCGGATCCCCCACGAACCGGTCCAGGTCTCGTCCGGCTCGAGCCAGCGCAGACCTTCGCCGGAGTTCAGGGCGTTCGCGGGTGCCGTCATCGGTTCGACCGCGACGGCCAGGCCCTTCCCGTCGCCGCGCGGGTACTCGCGCGACGTGAAGACCTGCACGTACGGGAACGAGGCGTCCTGCCAGAGCTCCACCCCGTCGCCCTCGGGCCCGTGCATCGTCGTGCGGCGGATCCCCTCGGCGTCGGGGGTGACGTCCGTGTACGCGGTGTCGAGGTCCGAGTCCCCGGCCCGCCGGCCCTGACGGAGGTCGTACGGCGTGCCCTCGACCGGCACCGACCCGTTCGGCACCTTCTGCTCGTCGACGGTGAACGCGGTCGCGGCGTCGAGCGTGACGACCAGGTCGTCGGCGGGGGTGTCACCGGCACGCAGGTACGGGTGCGCGCCGACGGCGAAGGGTGCGCGGACGCCCGAGCGGTTCGTGACCTCGTGCGTGACACGGATGCCGTCGTCGACGAGCTCGTGCAGCACGCGCGTCTCGAGGGTGAAGGGCCACCCGTGCTGCGGGTGGATCGTCGCTTCTTGCTGGATCGAGGTCTCGGTCTGCGACACCACCCGGTACGGGGCGAAGCGGAGCAGCCCGTGCGAGGCGTTGCCGTACTTCGGCTCCGAGATGTCGAGCTGCTGCCGCTTGCCCTCGAGCTCCCACACACCACCGGCGACGCGGTTCGGCCAGGGCGCCAGGACGATGCCGTTCGCGCCCGGCGGGTGCTCGGTGACGGGGAACGGCTCGGTGATGTCGAAGCCGGCGACACGGAGTTCGCGGATGCCCGCGGCGACCTCGGTGACCACGGCTTCGACGACCCCGTCGGGTCCGGCGTGGTGGAGGCGGTACTGGCCACCAGTGGGTGCTGCGGTCATGGGGTGTTCTTCCTTCCGGCTGGTTCGGTGCGCTGCTCGCCGTCGGCGACGATCACCTGGGCCCCGGCCGCCCGGATCGTGGCGACCGCGTCGGCGTCGGCCTCGGCGGTGACGACGACGTCGATGTCCTCGAGCGCGCGGACGACCCCGATGTGGGCCCGGCCGAACTTCGACCCGTCCGCGACCACGACGGTACGCCGGGCCGTCGTGGCGAGCATCCGCTTGGCCTCGGTCTCGGGCAGGTTCACGTTCGTCAGGCCGTGGTCGACGTCGAGGCCGGTGCCGCCGAGGAACACGAGGTCGGCCGCGATCATCGGCAGGACGGCGCCGTTGAAGGGTGCGACGAGCGAGTGCTGCAGGGGCCGGAGGGTGCCGCCGGTGACGATCACGGTGAAGCGCGGGACCGCTCGCTCGAGCGCGAGCGCGGTGGTGAGGGAGTTCGTCACGACGGTGACGCCCGTGAGCTCGGTCCGGGCCACGAGCGCCTCGGCGACGGCGGCCGGCGTGGTGCCGACGTCGAGGACGACGCACTCCCCCGGCCGCACCAGCGCCGCGGCCGCACGGCCGATGGCTGCCTTGGCCACCTGGTGCTCGACGGCGGTCTCCTCGAAGGGGCGCTCGGTGGAGCCGGCCCCGAGGCGGACCGCGCCCCCGTGCACCCGGCGGATCCGGGCCTCCTGGTCGAGGACGGCGAGGTCCTGGCGGACGGTCACCTCGCTGGTGCCGAGGGACGCGGCCAACGCGGCCGTCCGGACCATGCCCGGGGCACCGTCGACGATCGCGACGATGCGGTCCTGCCGCAGGGGCGCGGGCAGCGCGCCGGCGAGGAAGGAGAGGTCGGCGTCCGTCATGTGGACAGTTTCGCTTGCTTCCGATGTCCTTCGCAACGCTTCGGATGGGCGCTAAGCTGTTCCGGTGATCACCAAGCGCGTGACGAAGCTCGCGGACGGCCGCGACCTCTTCTACTTCGACGACGCCGACTCGACGCTGCCCGCGGAACGCAGCATCGACGACCGCGTACTCGACCCGCGGCCCGAGACGGCGCGGATGCGGCAGGACGTCCTGACGGGTGAGTGGGTGTCGATCGCTGCGTCCCGGCAGAACCGTGTGTTCCTGCCGCCGGCCGACCAGGACCCGCTCGCGCCCCAGAGCCCGGCCAACCCGTCCGAGATCCCGAGCCGCTACGACGTCGCGGTGTTCGAGAACCGCTCGCCGTCGTTCGGCCCGCTGCTCGAAGCCGACGACGCCCCCGAGTCGCTCGACTCCCTGAGCGACGTCGGCCTGAACCGCCAGCTCCGTTCGGTCGGCCGGTGCGAGGTCGTGTGCTTCTCCCCCGAGACCTCCGGTTCCTTCGCCTCCATCTCCGAGTCGCGTGCCCGCACCGTCGTCGAAGCCTGGGCCGACCGCACCGCCGCGCTCTCCGCGATGCCGGGCATCCAGCAGGTGTTCCCCTTCGAGAACCGGGGCGAGGCGATCGGCGTCACGCTGCACCACCCGCACGGGCAGATCTACTCGTACCCGTACATCACGCCGCGCACCCAGCGCCTGCTCGCGAGCATCGAGCGGTTCGGGCCGGACCTGTTCGAGCAGCACCTCGCGAACGAGCGGGGTTCCGAGCGGGTCGTCCTCGCCGGCGAGCACTTCACCGCCTTCGTCCCGTTCGCCGCGCGCTGGCCCATCGAGATCCACATGCTGCCGCACCGCCACGTGCCCGACTTCGCCGGCCTGACCGACGCCGAGAAGGACGAGCTGGCGCACATGCACCTCCGGCTCACCCGTGGGCTCGACGCGCTCTACGGCGACCCGACGCCGTACATTGCCGCGTGGCACCAGGCGCCGGTGCACACCGCCCGCGACACCGTGCGGCTGATGCTGCAGATCACCTCGCCGCGACGCGCGGCGGACAAGTTGAAGTTCCTGGCCGGCAGCGAAGCCGCCATGGGCGCCTGGATCGGGGACCTCGTGCCCGAGAAGGCGGCCGAGTTCATCCGACAAGGAGTCGAGCGCGCATGACGTTCCAGCAGGTCTACGGGTACGAGCCGACGGTGCGGTACTCCGCACCGGGTCGCGTCAACCTGATCGGTGAGCACACCGACTACAACGACGGCTACGTGTTGCCCTTCGCGATCGACCGTCGCACCACCGCGTCCATCGCCCAGCGCGACGACCGGATGATCCGCGTGGCATCGGCCTTCGACGCCGCGAGCGAGCCTGTCGCGCTGTCCCTCGACGACCTGTCGCCCGGGGCCATGGACGGCTGGTCGGCCTACGTCTTCGGGATCGGCTGGGCCCTGCGCGAGCAGGCGGGTGCCGATCTGAGCGACAAGACCGGGTTCGACGTCTTCATCGAGTCCGAGGTCCCGGTCGGCGCCGGCCTGTCGTCCAGTGCCGCGATCGAGTGCGGTGTCGCGCTGGCGTTCAACGACCTGTGGGCACTCGGCCTCGACCGGAAGTCCCTGGCGCGCGTCGGGCAGTACTCGGAGAACCACGCTGTGGGCGCCCCCACGGGGATCATGGACCAGTCGGCCTCGCTGCTCGGCGAGCAGGACGCCGTCGTGTTCCTCGACTGCCGCACGCTCGACACCGCCGTCGTCGACCTGGCGCTCGAAGCGAACGGGCTCGAGGTCCTGGTGATCGACACCCGTGTCGAGCACGCCCACGCGACCGGTGCCTACGCCGCTCGTCGGGCCTCGTGCGAGAAGGGCGCCGAGGTGCTCGGCGTCGAGGCACTGCGTGACGTCAGCATCGAGGACCTGCCCCGTGCGCAGGAGCTCCTGGACGACGAGACCTTCCGTCGTGTGCGGCACATCGTGACCGAGGACCAGCGTGTCCTGGACACCGTCCGCACCCTGCGCGAACAGGGCCCCCGGGCGATCGGTCCGCTGCTGGTCGCGTCGCACGAGTCGATGCGCGACGACTTCGAGATCTCCGTTCCGGAGCTCGACCTGGCCGTCGCCACGGCCGTCGAGCACGGCGCCGTCGGTGCCCGCATGACCGGCGGGGGGTTCGGCGGTGCGGCGATCGCGCTCGTCGACCAGGCGTCGCGTGACGCGATCGCCGCAGCAGTCACCGCCGCGTTCGCCGACGCCGGGTACCGCGAGCCGAACGTGTTCACGGTGCGCGCCGCGCAGGGCGCTCGGCGCGACTGACCGCTGCGGCGCAGGCCGTCACCCGCGCGCTCGGCCGCTCGGCGCTCGACGTTTCGCGCTCAGCGACAGGTCACGCGGCGATCAGCCCGTGAGCTGTCGTTCAGCACGAAAGCACGGCGAGGCCGGACGAGCCGTGCCCGCCGTGCGTTCGACGGCTCGACTCAGCCGAGGTAGTCCGCGTACCGGACGTGCTCCACGACGTTCCCGAGCACGAACGGGTGCGCCCGACCGTGCTCCACGGCCCACTCCACCCACGCGGACTGCGCCGGCATGAGCAGCCACACCAGCGCGGTGGTCCCGAGCACGGCGGCCAGGGTCAGGCCCATCACGGTGTGCTCGTCGAACCGGGCTGCCCCACGGCGGGCGATCGCGACGACGAACCCGACGACTGCGAACCCCACCGTCGCGAGCGTCCACCCGAACCAGGGACCCGACGTGAACGTGTACTCCTGGCCGGCGTGCACGAAGGTCGTCGCCCAGGTCGACCCCGGAGCCTGGAACAGCACGCAGATCGCCACGATGACGATCAGCCACCGGGCGTCCTTCGTCAGTTGCGACGGCTCGGTCCGGGGTCGCATCACCGGCGCCGTCTGCAGTCGTTCGTCCCCCATGCCGCGACCGTAGCACCGGCGGGGTGCACCTCGTGAGCAGCAATGGTCGGGTGCGATGACGCCACCCGACCATTGCTGCTCACGATCGCGACCGCGCCGAGCCCCGCGCGACCGCGCGTGCTACGACAGCTGGCGCTCGGCGGCCTCGACCACGTTCTTCATCAGCATCGCGCGGGTCATCGGCCCGACACCACCGGGAGTCGGCGACAGGAAGCCCGCGACCGATGCGACCGCGGGGTCGACGTCGCCGTGCAGCTTCGCCTTGCCGGTCTCCTCGTTGACCACGCGGGTGATGCCCACGTCGATCACGGCGGCACCGGGCTGCACCCAGTCCGGCTTGACGAGCCCGGCGACCCCGGCAGCGGCGACGATGATGTCGGCGCGACGGCACTCCGCGGCGACGTCGGCGGTCAGCGAGTGCGTCAGGGTCGCGGTGGCCTCGAGTCGCGTGAGCAGCAGGCCGAGCGGCCGTCCGACGGTCAGCCCCTGGCCGATGATCGTCACGTGCGCACCACGGATCGGGATCTCGTACGCGTCGAGCATCGCGACGATGCCCCGCGGGGTGCACGGCAGCGGTGCGTCGATCGTGCCGGCACCACCCGGCACGGCGAGCACCAGCTCGCCGAGGTTCGTCGGGTGCAGGCCGTCGGCGTCCTTCGCCGGGTCCATCAGCTCGAGCATCGGCGTCGGGTCGATGCCCTGCGGCAGCGGGAGCTGCACGATGAAGGCGGTGACGCGGGGGTCGTCGTTCATCTGCAGGATCGCGGCCCGGATGTCCGCGGCGCTCGCGGACGACGGCAGGTCGATGCGGTGCGAGTCGAGGCCGATCGACCCCGAGTCGCGGTGCTTGCCCGCGACGTAGGACATCGAGCCGGGGTTCGCGCCGACCATGATCGTGCCGAGGCCCGGACGGATGCCGTGCTCGTGCAGGCGGTCGATCCGGCCCCGCAGTTCGTCGAGCGTCCGGGCGGCGAGGGCCGTGCCGTCGATGCGGACGGCGCTGCCCTCTCCGTCCCAGAGCGTCCGAGGGATGGTGCCGCTCACGCGTACAGCGGGAACGCGTCGGTCAGGGCCTTCACCCGTGCCGAGAGCGCTGCGACGTCCGGGTTCGGCATGAGGGTCAGCGCGATGATGTCGGCCACCTCGGTGAACTCGGCGTCGCCGAAGCCGCGGGTCGCCAGCGCCGAGGTGCCGATGCGGACACCCGAGGTGACCATCGGCGGGCGCGGGTCGAACGGCACCGAGTTGCGGTTCACGGTGATGCCGACCTCGTGCAGCAGGTCTTCGGCCTGCTTGCCGTCGACCTCGGACGTGCGCAGGTCGACGAGCACCAGGTGCACGTCGGTGCCACCGGTGAGCACGTCGATGCCCGCGGCCTTGGCGTCGTCCGCGGTCAGGCGGGCGGCGAGGGCCTGGGCGCCGCGGATCGTGCGCTCCTGACGGTCCTTGAACTCGGGGGTGCCGGCGAGCAGGAACGCGGTGGCCTTGGCGGCGATCACGTGCATGAGCGGGCCGCCCTGCTGGCCCGGGAAGACCGCGGAGTTCAGCTTCTTGAACAGGGTCTCGTCGTTCGACAGGATGATGCCCGAGCGGGGGCCGCCCAGGGTCTTGTGGACCGTCGACGAGACGACGTGGGCGTGCGGGACCGGGGACGGGTGCAGCCCGGCGGCGACGAGGCCGGCGAAGTGCGCCATGTCGACCCAGAGCTTCGCGCCGACCTCGTCCGCGATCTCGCGGAACTTCGCGAAGTCGAGCTGGCGCGGGTAGGCGGACCAGCCGGCGATCAGGACCTTCGGCTGGTGCTCGATGGCCTTCGCGCGGATGTCGTCGTAGTCGACCTCGAACGTCTCGGGGTCGACGCCGTACGCCACGGCGTTGTAGATGCGGCCCGAGAAGTTCAGCTTCATGCCGTGGGTCAGGTGACCACCGTGGGCGAGCTCGAGGCCGAGGATGGTGTCGCCCGCCGAGGCGATGGCGTGCAGGACAGCGGCGTTGGCCGTCGCGCCGGAGTGCGGCTGGACGTTGGCGTACTCGGCACCGAACAGCGCCTTGGCACGGTCGATGGCGAGCTGCTCGGCGACGTCGACGTACTCGCAGCCGCCGTAGTAGCGCTTGCCCGGGTAGCCCTCGGCGTACTTGTTGGTGAGCACGGAGCCCTGCGACTCGAGCACGGCACGCGGCACGAAGTTCTCGGACGCGATCATCTCGAGGGTGTCGCGCTGGCGGCCGAGCTCCTGCTGCAGGACGGCGGCGATCTCGGGGTCGACCTCGGTGAGCGGGGCGTTGAACGCGGCGCGGGCGGCGGCCTGCTCGGCCACCTCGGCAGAGTCGGAGACGAACGGGGGCAGATCGGCAATGGACACGGGACTCCTACGGTGTGCGGACGACCAGCTGGTCGCACTCGGACGGTCGGTCGGTGCAGCCCAGGCGTACGGCCGCGCACCGTGTCTATGTCGCTCCCTGATGGTGACCCATCCAACGCCAGTCGCGACGTGACGATCGTACCGAGCGACCCCGCCCTGTGTCACCCTGGATGCATGACGCTGCTCTCGCCCGACGTGGACGAACGGACCACCACGGACGAACGGACCAGTGCACGGGCGGACACCCCGTGGGTCACCGTGGTCTGGGACGACCCGGTCAACCTGATGTCCTACGTCACCTACGTCTTCCAGCAGCACTTCGGGTTCTCGCGCGCGCAGGCCGAGCGGCTCATGCACCAGGTGAACGACGACGGCCGCGCGATCGTGGCAACGGGCCCGCGCGAGTCGATGGAGGCCCACGTCCAGTCGATGCACGCCTACGGCCTGCAGGCGACCGTCGACAAGGCCCCCGAAGCGTGATCCCGTTCGTCCGCCGCGCCGACGGCGTCCACCTCGGCCTGTCCTCCGGCGAGCGCGACCTGCTCGCCTCGCTCACCGAGCAGCTGCGGCAGGTGCTCGGCGGCGACCTGTCCGCCGACCCGATCAGCGAGCGGATGTTCCCGGACGCCTACCCCGGTGACGACGAGGCGAGCGCAGAGTTCCGGAAGTACACGCAGTCCGACCTGCTCACGCAGAAGACGACGAACGCCTCGATCGTGCACGAGTGGCTGACGGGCACCCGCGACGGTTCGCTCGACGCCGAGGACGAGCAGGCGTGGCTCCGCACCCTCACCGACCTGCGGCTGACGATCGCCGACCGGCTGGGCATCGAGGACGCCGACGACGAGGAGCGCTCGGTCGAGGCCGACGCGGGCGTCGGCCTGCGCGACGTCTACGACTGGCTCGGCTTCGTACAGGAACACCTGGTCGTCACGCTCACGTCGCGCTGACGGCCCACGGCCTGGAGGCCCGGATCACCTCCGGCGCGACGGGTCACCCCAGCAGGTCGTCGCGGTGGGCTCGCGCCCAGTCGGCCAGGCTCCGCGGTGCGGTGCCGGTGATGCGCAGGACGTCGGCGCTCATCACGTCGACGCCGTCGAGGCCGCGGCGGACGACCCGGCCGAACTGCTGCCGGAGCCCCTCGGCCTGCCAGGCGGGCAACCCGCTCAGGCGCAGCACAGCGGCGTAGACCCGGCTCGGCAGGTGCAGGGGGCGCACGGGTCGGCCGAGCCCTTCGGCGAGCGCGGCGGCGACACCCCGCGCATCGAGCAGGTCCGGGCCGGTGAGCACCGGTTCGGTGCCGTCGTGGCTGTCCTCGGTCAGCACCCGCGCCGCCGTCCGGGCGATGTCCTCGGTGTCGATCCAGCCGATCACCCCGCGGCCCGTGGTGTGCGGGAACCACCCCCGTCGGATCGCCGGTGCCGAGGGCTGCACGTTCGTCATGAACGACGAGGGGTGCAGGATCGTCCACGCCAGCCCGCTCTCGCGCACCAGCCGGTCGGTGTGCCAGGCGGCGCTCGCCCACGACATCGGGGAGTGCTCGGCGGCGTCTCCGCCCGACAGCTGCACGATCCGTCCGACCCCGGCCCGCTGTGCCGCTCGGACCCCGCTGGCGCCCTGCTCCCGCTGCCGCTGGCTGACCGGCGTCACGAGGAAGAAGCGGTCGGCCCCGTCGAGCGCCGCGGTGAGCGCGTCCTCATCGTCCAGGTCGGCCAGGCGACCGTCGATGCCGCGTGCCCGGAGCGCGTCGACCTGCTCGGGGCGTCGGACCACTGCGCGGACCGTCACCCCTGCCGCTCGCAGCAGCTCTGCGGTCTTGCCCCCGACGTCCCCGGTCACGCCGGTGACCGCCACGATCTCGCCCATGTCTGCTCCTCGTCCCACTGACCCGTTCTGGTATCAGTTTCCTGATACCAGAACGTACGCCGGTACGATCGCCCCGTGCCCCAGGAACTCCCAGCCCCGCGCGACGACGTCGACGGCATCGTGGCGTGGACGGTCATCCGGGCCGCACGGACGCTCTCCCGCCGACTCGCGGCCGAGCTGGCGCCGCTCGGGTTGACGCCCGTCGAGTTCGGCGCGCTCATCCAGCTCGCAGCGGCCGGCGAGCTCAGCCAGGCCGACCTGGCGCGCGCGGTCGGCGTCCGACCGCAGAGCATGACGACGCTCGTCGGGGGGCTCTCGACGCGGGGATTCGTGGAGCGGGGCGCCGCACCGGGCCGGGGACGGGCCTCCCGGATGCGACTGACCGACCAGGGCGAGGCGCTGCTGGCACGCGCCCACCCGATCGTCCGGGCGAGCAACGCGTGGTTCGGCGACGGTGCGGAACCGATCTCGGCGACCCTGCTCCCGCTGCTCGAGCCGGACGCGGGCGACGACGGGTCCGCCGTTCCCTGAACGACATCGGAAGCCTCGCCCGACGCCGAGTGAGCAGAAGACGACGGCTCGCACCCCCGCACCCGACGTCTTCTGCTCAGCGGCGGGTTCAGCAGTGACACCACGGCAGGCGCGATCTGGAACGTGGTGATCTGCGGCATCCTCTGCATCGGCATCCCGATCGCGGCGATCGTCAACGCCGACCGGGGTTCCGCGTCCGTCGGCATCGGCATCGCCGCGACGGTCCTGGCCCTGTGCATGGAGGTCTCCTTCGTCCGCCGCCTGCTCGCGCACCGGCGCTGACGCTTCGTGAGCACGAATGGTCGAGTCGCCGCGGCGCACTCGACCATTCGTGCTCACGAAGCACCTCCCCCGCGGCCGGTACCCTGATCCAGTGACCGACCCGACCCCCACGCACTGGACCCTGACGCTCGTCTGCGACGACCAGCCCGGGATCGTGCACGCCGTCTCCGGAGCGATCGTCGCCGCCCAGGGCAACATCACCGAGTCGCAGCAGTTCTCCAGCGCCGACACCAACACGTTCTTCATGCGCCTGCAGGTGATGGCGCCGGTCGACCGCGCCGCCTTCGAGGCAGCACTCGCCCCCGTCGCCACCCGCTACGACGCCCGCGTCCAGCTCGACGTCGTCGGTCGTCCGCTGCGCACCCTCGTGCTCGTGTCGAAGGCCGGTCACTGCCTCAACGACCTGCTCTACCGGCAGCGCGGCGGACAGCTGCCGATCGAGGTGCCCCTCGTGCTGTCGAACCACGCGGACCTGTCCGAGCTCGCCGCGTTCTACTCCGTGCCGTTCGAGCACCGTCCGGTCACCGACGCCGAGTCGAAGGAGCAGATGGAGCGGCGCGTGCTGCAGGCGGTGGAGGAGCACGACATCGAGCTCGTCGTCCTCGCCCGCTACATGCAGATCCTGTCGCCCGGACTCTGCGCCGCGCTCGAGGGCCGTGCCGTGAACATCCACCACTCGTTCCTGCCCGGCTTCAAGGGCGCGAACCCGTACCGGCAGGCGCACGCCCGCGGGGTGAAGCTCATCGGCGCGACCGCGCACTTCGTCACGAGCGACCTCGACGAGGGCCCGATCATCGAGCAGAACGTCGTCCGCGTCGACCACACCAAGGAACCGGCCGAGCTGGTGTCCATCGGGCAGGACGAGGAGTCCCGCACGCTCACCCAGGCGGTGCGCTGGATCGCCGAGGACCGCGTCCTGCTCGACGGCGCCCGCACCATCATCTTCAAGTAGGCAGCACCATGACCAACGCCCCGCAGTCCCCCGTCGACTGGGAATCGGTCCCCGACCCGGCAGCCGTCCGGCAGCCTCGACCGCGGTTCGAGGCCTGGAAGGTCCTGCGCATCGCCGTGATGGTGTTCGGGCTGTTGTCCCTGGCCTTCTGGGGCTACTGGTCGTGGCAGCTCCCACTCCCCGGCTACCTGTTCATGGTCGGCGCCCCACTGTTCGCCGCGGTCGTCTGGTACTTCTTCCGCTCACCGCGCTCCCCGATCGAGACCGACATCGTCGGCAAGACCATCGTCGAGGTCGCCCTGGTCGTCGCCGCAGGCGCGACCTGGATCTCCATCGGCCGTCCGGTCGTCGGGATCGTCTTCATCGTGATCGCCGCCCTGAGCGGCGTGATCGCGTTCCGCAAGGAGACCGCATGACCGCCACGGGCCTCCAGACCGGCCGGGAGGCCCAGCGCACGCTGGTCCGCGCGGCCCGCGTCGTCGACGCGGCCGGCACCACGGCCGACGGCTGGGTCCTGGTCGTCGGTGACACGATCCACGCGACCGGCTCCGGCCCCGAGGCTCCCGCGGCCGACCAGGTCGTCGACCTGGGCGACCGGGTCCTGACGCCCGGGTTCGTGGACCTGCACGGGCACGGTGGAGCGACCGAGGCGTACGAGGACGACTCGTTCGACGGCTCGCTCGCGATGCACCGCGCGCACGGCACGACCCGTTCCGTCCTGTCGCTCGTCGCGAACCCGGTCCCCGCGCTGGTGGCGTCGCTGACCCACGTCCGTGCCGTGATGGCGACCGACCCACTCGTGCTCGGCGTGCACCTGGAGGGGCCGTTCCTGTCCCCGCACAACAAGGGCGCCCACAACGAGTCGTTCCTGATCGACCCGACGCCCGCTGCGGTCGACGCGTTGCTCGAAGCGGGCGAGGGCGTCATCCGCCAGGTCACCATCGCGCCCGAGCTGCCGGGCGCGCTCGACGCCGTCCGTCGGTTCGTCGAAGCCGGTGTCACGGTCGCCGTCGGCCACACGGTCGGCACGTACGACCAGGCCCGGGCCGCCTTCGACGCCGGCGCGACGATCCTGACCCACGCGTGCAACGCGATGCCCGGCCTGCACCACCGCGCGCCGGGACCGATCGGCGCTGCCGTGGCGGACGACCGCGTGACGCTCGAACTCATCCTGGACGGCGTGCACGTGCACCCGGTCGTGGCGGACACGCTCTTCCGGGCGACGCCGGGTCGTGTCGCGCTGATCACCGATGCGATGGGTGCTGCCGGCGCCGCGGACGGCTCGTACCGACTCGGGTCGCTCGACGTCACGGTGACCGACGGCGTCGCACACGTCGCGGGGACCGAGACCATCGCGGGATCGACACTGACGCAGGACGTGGCGCTCCGCAACGCGGTCTCGCTCGCCGGGCGGACCCTGCCCGAGGCCGTGGCGGCGCTGACGAGTGTGCCGGCCGGCGCGCTGGGGCTCGGCGACCGCCTGGGTCGGCTGGCGCCGGGGTTCGCCGCGGACCTGGTGGCGCTGTCGCCGTCGCTCGAGGTCGAGCGCGTCTGGGGCGGCGGGCGCGAGCTGCGCTGAAGCGAACACGGCGTAGACGGCTCGCTCGGAGACGTCACGGCAGGTCGGTCGGGCGGGGGTTGAGGGGCTCACCGAACCTCGGGGCCCGGCCCGGGACGCAGTGCCCGTCGATGGACACGTCCGCGTACGAATCGAACGCCTGGAAGAAGATGGCGAACCCGTCTACTGCTGTCCCACCGAGGTACCCCTTCGGGTAGCTGATGACCGTCCGCTCCGGCGTGAGTTCCGTGTCGTGCTGAACACGCGCACCTTCGTACCCGATCGCTGCGAGGGCCCGGGTGACCCGCTCGGCGACCTGATCGGCTGTACCAGGAAGCGGGAGCCGCCGAGTGCTCGCGTAGGTGTACTGCGCAGCGTCCTCGCCATCACTTCCGCAGAGGTTCCACCCGGGGTCCTCGTCACCCCAACCGTCCTGCCCGACGACCGAGCGCACGGCGGCGAAGATGTCCAGGACGTCCTGGTGCGACTGTTCGACGTTCATCGACGTGTCCTTCTGGATCGGGGAGTCCGGGGCGGGGCCGGTGCACCCGGTCAGGAGTGCGGTGACCACCAGGGATCCGGCGAGTGCGGCGCCCCGCGGTTCAGAGCGTGGTGTCACCGGTGCCCCCGGTCTGCCAGCCGTACATGAGCCAGTCGTCCTTGGTCTGCTGCCGCATCCGGTCGAAGGGGCCGCCCCGCTCGGGGATCTCGTCCCCGTGTCCCATCGCCGCTCGTGCAGCGTTGTGCTGGGCGGTGGTCCCGTCGTCGAAGTACGAGTACCGGCCGTCGTCGTCATCGCCGTCGTACGGCCCGTGGCGGGTGACTCCGTGCAGGGTGTCCGACCCACGACCCTCGGTCTCGGAGCTGAACTCGTGCGCGTCCCACGTGGACTCGGTCGGGTCACGGCGACCGGACAGGTTCTGCCCGGTGACGGCCCAGCCGTCCTTCGCGCCCTGGGTGGCGAAGACCTGCCCCTCGGGCACGTGCAGCGCGGACGCGTTCGGTACGGCGTCCGTCACGCCGGCCGAGCCGAGCAGCACCACGTGGTCGGCGTGCGTCTTCGTCAGGGCGATCGTCGCCACGGTCGTGCCGTAGGAGTGCCCCATGACGGTCAGGTCGGCGTCCCGCCCGGCAGCCGCTCGCGCCGCGTGGAACCCGTCGAGGTCGGCGACGAGTCGCTCGGCGCCCGCTCGCGCTCGGTCGTCCGCCAGGACGGTCCGGAAGGACGGGTCGTCGGCCATCGGCGGATGGTAGCCGATCCAGGACACGACGGCGATGTCACTGCGGCGGATCCCAGCCACACGGGCCTCCTCACGACGCATCCCGCGGGCGATCGCGCTGTAGTCCTGCACCGTGCCGTCCTGGTACGTCGCGGTGTTCATGCCCGGCACGATGACGCTGACGTGCGTGGCACGGTCGAGGTCACCCGCGACGATCTGCGCGAGCGGTGGACGGTCGTCGACGAGTGCCACCAGTGAGACCGGCGTCGTCGCGAGGGTGTCCTGGATGTTCCGGTAGGCGTCACGCTGCCGTTCCCAGACGAGCAGCTGCTCGCGCGCCGCGGCCGCGTCGGCGGGGTTCCGGGCGGCGTCGTGCAGCTCGCGCCAGTGGCGCACCTGCCGCCGTGCGTGTGCGAGCCGGTCGGCCAAGACCGTCGTGTTCGCCCGTGCCCGCGCCCAGGAGGCGACACCGTTCAGGTTGCCGATGACCGCCGGCATCGCCGCGACGAACGCCCGCTGGGCCGCGGACGGCGCACCGTCGACGCCCGACATCGCCTGCCACCACCCGGCGACCTGCGCCGCGTCGATGCCGGCGAGCCGCTTCGCGACCCGCGAGTCGCCACCGAGCGCAGCGATGCTCTCCGGATCGAGGGTGGCGAGCCACGTGAGGAACTGCCCGTCGCTCATCGCGGACACGACCGCGGCGGAGACCAGCTTGCCGAGCACCGAGCGGTCCTCGAGCGCAGCGGCCGCCGCTCGGTCAGCTGCGGCCCGGCGGGCGACGAGCTCGTCCCACTGCGCCGACAGCCGAGCGTCCAGCCCGGCCAGCCACTCCCCGCTGTGCTGCAGCTGCTGCAGGAGTGCCCGATCCGACTCGACCGCGTCCGGTCCGGATGCCACCGCGGTCGCGTCGCGGATCGCTCGGTCGTTGGCCGCGATGTCGTCCGCGGTGTTCCGCCGCGTCGTCTGCAGGCTCGCGGCGTCGTCCTGGATCTCCCGCACCTGGCGCGCGTAGGTGGCGAGTGCAGCCGACGCCGCGTCCAGCCTCGCCGCGACGCGATGCGCACTCGCCGGCATCGCCGCTGCCGCCACGAGGAACTGTTGTTGTGCCCGCCCCGCCCAGCCCGAGGCGGCGTGCTCGGCAGCGACGAGCACGTGCCGGGCGCCGTCACGGACCGCGTCCGAGCGGTCTTCGTGCCTTCGGGCGATCCGCTGGATGCCGTCCGGATCGCCCGCGACGGGGTCCGCGCTCACCGGACCCGCCGGGCGAGGTCGGCGTCCGCCCGCAGGACTGCTTCGGCGGCGGTGGTCACGTACGCACGGAGTGTGTCCGCGTCGTCGCCGAGCGAACGGATCATCGCATCGTGGGCCGAGGACGATGCGATGAACGCGGATGCGACCGCCCCTGAGCCGAACGCACCGCCGTCCGAACCGGACAACGGTCGCTCGGGATGCAGGTCAGTGACCGCTCGCCCCGCCGCTCGCGCGACCGCTTGCATGGTCGGCAGATCGACCGTCAGATCCCCCATGGTTCCCCCTCGTGTTCCCCGAGGAGGTCAACATATCACCGCTGAAGTACGGTGTGTCAAGGGGTGTTCAGTGATCGATCGGGCGCCCCCGCTCGCCGCTCGCCCAGCCCGTGTCCGCCGAGTTGCCCACCCGCAGTGACAGGGTGCCGCCACGCGTCACGAACGACGCCGGCACCCACGACCGCTCGTGCGTCCACCCGTTCAACCGCGCCCCCTGCACGTACGGCTCGGTCCCCGAGGACCGGATGACGAGCCGCTCTCCGCTGGAGCGTCGGATGTCGACCGTGCTGAACGTCGGGCTGCCGATGAGCATCTCCGCTCGCCCGGGTGTCTGCGGGAACAGCCCGATCGAGGCGAAGACGTACCAGGCGCTCATCGTGCCGAGGTCGTCGTTGCCCGGAAGCCCACCGGGGCCGGTCGAGTAGGCGTCGTCCACGACCCGGCGCACGGTCTCCTGCGTCTTCCAGGGCGTGCCGAGTGCGTTGTACATCCAGGGTGTGTGGATGTCGGGTTCGTTCGTCGGGTCGAACTTCGTGGCGTCCCCGCCCGTGACGGCCCAGTTGCCCGAGGCGTCGTGGAAGAAGTCGTCGAGCCGTGCCACGGCGGCGTCGTCACCACCGAGCGCGCTCGACAGCCCCCCCACGTCCTGCGGCACGAGCCAGGTGTACTGCGCACTGGTGCCCTGCGCGAACCCGGTGCTGGTCGAGGGTGACCAGCCCGGCGTCCACGATCCGTCGGCCTGCCGAGCGGCTTGGTGGCCGACCGCCGCGTTGAAGGTGTTCTTCCAGTACCCACCACGAGCGGCGAACATCCGGGCATCGGAGTGCAGTCCGAGTGCGCCTGCCCAGTACCCGAGCGCGCTGTCGGAGATCGAGTCCTCGAGGGTCTCGGCCGCGCCACCCCAGCAGGCGCAGTCGTCGTTCGCGGCGTACTGCCGATCCAGGTACTCGTCGAGCGCGGGCCGCTGCGACAGGCACTGTCCGGGGCACCCGACGTCGCTCTCGGCGTCCGCGTTCTCGACCGTCGCCTGGCGCTTGAGGGAGGCGTACGCGGCCCGGACGTCGAAGTTCCGGACGCCCATGGCGTACCAGGTGGCGAGCGTCGCGGCCGAGGGGTCGCCGGTCATCACGTGCGTCGGCGCTCCGAGGTGCAGCCACCGGTCCCACACCCCGCCGTTCTGCTCGGCGAAGCGCAGCATCGACTGCGCCATGTCCCCGGCGACGTCCGGCCGCAGCAGGGCGAGCAGCTGGATCTGCGCCCGGTACTGGTCCCACCCGGAGTACGTGCCGTAGACGGCCCGGTGTCCGCGGTCCATCCGGTGCACCCGCAGGTCCGGCCCGAGGTAGCGCCCGTCGCGGTCGTTCAGCGTGTTCGGCTGCATGAGTGCGTGGTAGACGGACGTGTAGAGCTGGGTGGTGCGGTCCGCCGTGCCGCCACCGACGCGCAGGCGCGACAGTTCACGGTTCCAGGAGGCCCGTGTGCCGGCCGCGACGCTGGCGACGGTCGAGC
Source organism: Curtobacterium sp. MCBA15_007 (assembly GCF_001864905.1). Lineage (NCBI taxonomy): Bacteria > Bacillati > Actinomycetota > Actinomycetes > Micrococcales > Microbacteriaceae > Curtobacterium > Curtobacterium sp. MCBA15_007. The sequence goes on along the minus strand of NZ_MJGM01000001.1, from coordinate 566,961 downwards.
GCCCGGTCACCTCGCCGTCACGGTTCGCGACCGCCCCGGCCGCGCTCACGTACGAGATGCCGATCTTCGCCTGCACCGTCGCTCCGCGACGCGCATCGAACCCGACCCACGCGCCGGAGCCGCGTCCGGCGCGGTCGGCGCCGGTCAGGTAGCCCTCCCCACCGGAGGAGGACGTGCCTCCAGGCTGGACCGTGCCGTCCCTCCAGGTGCCGGTGCTCGCGAACGCAGTGTCGAAGGTCGCGGTGAAGTAGAGGCGGTAGTAGCTGCGACGGTCCGGGTTGGTGGCGCCGCCGCCGTTCGCGCGGCGGCTGCAGAAGCCGCCGGTCAGGACGCTGCCGCTGACGGTGCGGGTGCGGGGGTCGACGCGGGTGACCGCGGCCTCGCTGCCGTTGATCGAGTTCGAGGTGCGGAACAGCAGGTTCGCGTCCTTGCCCGCCGGGAACGTGAACGCACCGACGCCGGCACGCGTGGTCACGGCGAGGTCGGTGCGGACGCCGTTGTCGAGCGTCACGCCGTAGCGGCCGGGGCTCGCCGACTCCTGGTCGTGCGAGTACCCGGCGGCGTAGACGGCGTCCTTCGAGTCTGCCGACGGCGAGGTCGTGACCGGGGTGGTGACCGGCATGATCGGCACGTCGCCGGCTGCACCCGGAGCGCACCCGGCGCCGTTCAGGTGCGTCAGACTGAAGCCACGCAAGCGGTTCACGTCGTACGAGTACCCGTTCGCGACCGGGGTCGACGTCTGGTCACCCGCGGTGCCCGTGGGACTCCACTGCATCATCCCGAACGGCGCCGTGGCACCCGGCCAGGTGTTGCCGTTGTTGCTCGTGCCGATGAAGGGGTCGACGTACCGCGCAGGATCGCTGACGGTCCGCCCGGCCTGTGCCGAGGGCGAGCCCACAGCGGGCGCGGCGACGATCCCCGTTCCCACCAGGGCGGCGATCGCGGCCACCGCGGCGAGCGGGAACGGACGGACGAGCGGGCGACGGTGCACGCGAGATCGGTTCACATCGGCGACGCTAGCCCCCTCGGACGGGGGACGCCGCCCGAGTCACCGATCGCTCTCCCGCTGTTCACGTCGGGTCCGGCCTCGGACGCGGCGCCGCCCAGGCCCGACCCTCGCGCCCCGCGGGGGTCGCTGTCAGGATGGGCGCATGAGCGTCATGGTGTCCGTCTTCGATGCGTACCGGTCCCGCACGAGCGAGAAGTACACGGCCTACCCGCCGGACGTGCTCCCCATGTTCGTCGCCGAGATGGACAGCATGCTCGCCGAACCGATCCGCGACGCCCTGGTCACCGCGGTGACGAACGGCGACACCGGCTACGTCGGGCACGGACGGGCCCTGCCCGAGGCGTTCGCCGACTTCGCCGAGAGCCGGTGGGCGTGGCGGGTCGACCCCGACCTGGTCCGCACCACCACGGACGTGTCGGTCGCTGCGGTCGAGGTGCTGCGCCGGGTCATCGAGCCGGGTGACCAGGTGGTCATCATGCCGCCCGTGTACCCGCCGTTCTGGGAGTACGTGTCCGAGGCCGGCGGCACCGTCACCGAGGTCCCGCTGCTCGCCCCCGCGGGCCCGGCCGACCCCTTCGACACCACGGCCGGCTGGCGGATGGACCTGGACGGCCTCGCGCAGGCGTTCGCCGACGGAGCCCGCACGGTGCTGCTCTGCAACCCGCACAACCCCCTCGGCCTGGTGCACGACCGCGAGTCGCTCGTCGCACTCGCGAAGCTGGCCGCCGAGTGGGACGCCGTCGTGGTGTCCGACGAGATCCACGCGCCGCTCGTGCACGCCGACGCGGTGTTCACGCCGTTCCTGGAGTCCTGCCCCGAGGCCGCGTCGCTCGGCGTCGCCCTGACGAGCGCGAGCAAGGCCTGGAACCTCGCCGGCACGAAGTGCGCGATGATGATCGGCGCCTCGGAGCGGGCCCGCGCGTGGTTCGACGGCCTGCCGACCGAGGTCGTCGAGCGCACCGGCATCCTCGGCTACACGGCGAGCGTCGCGGCCTTCAGCGAGGGCGGACCGTGGCTGGCGTCACTGCTCACCGAGCTCGCGGCGAACCGGCGCACCCTGGCCGAGCGGATCGGCGACGTGCTGCCCGGCGCCGAGTACCGGCAGCCGCAGGCGTCGTACCTGGCGTGGCTCGACCTGCGGGCACAGCCGTGGGGCGACGACCCCGCAGCGGAACTCGTCGACCGGGCGAAGGTGGCGCTCGGCTCCGGCCCGGCGTTCGGACGGCAGGGCCGGGGCTTCGCGCGGCTGAACTTCGGGTGCTCGGCGGAGACCCTCGACGAGGGACTCAGCCGCCTGGCCGCAGCCGCCCGCGCCTGAACCCGAGCTGCGTCGACCGGCGTGTGGCTGCCGCGAGACGCCGGCGTGTGCGTTCGACGCCCTGCAATCGTCGAGACGCCGCGGGATTCGGCGGCGTCTCGACGCTTCGGCGGCGCCGGGGCAAGACGCCGGCGTGTGAGTGGAGAGAAGGGCGCAGCGCCTACTCGAACCGCTGCCAGGCCGGCTTGTTCGCGTACGTGTAGCGGTAGTAGTCGGCGAGCTGCAGCCCAGCGGCGGCTTCCTCGTCGACGACGACGGTCGCGTGCTCGTGCAGCTGCAGGGCCGAACCGGGCACGAAGGAGCTGAGCGGCCCCTCGACCGCGGCGGCGACGGCCGCTGCCTTCGACGGCCCCTGGGCGACGAGGACGAGCTCGCGGGCCTCGAGGATGGTGCCGAGCCCCTGCGTCATGCAGTGCGTCGGGACCTGTTCGGGCGAGTCGAAGAAGCGCGCGTTGGCGTCACGGGTCGACGGCGCGAGGGTCTTGATGCGGGTGCGCGAGGCGAACGACGAGGTCGGCTCGTTGAACCCGATGTGGCCGTTGGCCCCGATGCCGAGGATCTGCACGTCGATCCCGCCCGCGGCACGGATCGCGGCGTCGTACTCCTTGGCGGCGAACTCCAGGTCGGCGGCACGGCCGTCCGGCACACGCACACGCGACGCGTCGAAGCCGAGCGGTGCCACGACGTCGCGGGCGATCACGGCCGCGTACGACTCGGGGTGCTCGAGCGGGATGCCGACGTACTCGTCGAGGGCGAACCCACGGGCCTCGGCGAACGAGATCTCGCCCGCCTGCACCCGGCGCTGCAGGTCGGCGTAGATGCCCTGCGGGCTGGATCCGGTGGCGAGACCGATGACGGCGGACGGCTTCTTGGCGACGACGGACGCGATCTTGGCCGCGGCGACGCGACCGACCTCGTCCGGCGTGGGCAGGATGATGATCTCCACACCACCAGCCTACTGGTCATGACCAGTCTACGACAGGGGTCGGGTGGGTAGCGTGGAGGCATGCCGACCCCCGACTTCGTCCTGTCCCTGCGCGAGAAGATCGGCACGGCGCCGCTCTGGCTGTCGGGCGTGAGCGCCATCGTGACCCGCGGCTCCGGCGCCGATCGCGAACTGCTCGTGGTTCGGCGGGCCGACACCGGTGCGTACACCCCGGTCACCGGGATCGTCGACCCGGGCGAGGAGCCCGCCGTCGCCGCCGAACGCGAGGTCCTGGAAGAAGCGGACGTCGTCGCCGTCGCCGAACGCCTGGCCTGGGTCCAGGTGCTGCCCGAGATGACCTACCCGAACGGCGACCGCTCGCAGTACCTCGACCTGGTCTTCGCCTGCCGGTACGTCTCCGGCACGCCGAACCCCGCCGACGGCGAGAACACCGAGGCGTTCTGGGCCCGGCTCGACGCACTGCCCGACATGTCCGAGAACATGCGCGCACGCGTCGAGGCCGGGCTTGCCGACGAGCGCGAGGCGCGCTTCCAGCGCTGACCTCACCGGCCTGGAGGCGCGGTGCCAGGCCGCCACGGGCCTCCCGTCCGCCCGTCGGTCGCGCCCACCCCGCCGAAGCGACAGTGTGCCGCGAACGTTCCGCAGCGAACTGTCGCTTCCGCAGAGGGCACCGGGCAGGCCCTGCGGGAACTGTCGCCCTCGCGACTACGCGAGCGGCGCGACGGCGACGGGTGCGCCGAGCAGGCGCACGGCGACGGGGTCGCCGGTGGCCCGGCGGTCACCGACCTCGTGCTGGACGGTCACGACGGTGTCGTCGTCCAGGCGGACGGTGGTGCGGCGGATCGACCCGAGGAAGCTCGAGCTGACGACGGTGCCGGTGACGCCCTCGGCGGCGAAGGCGATGTCCTCCGGTCGGACGTAGGCGAGCACCGGTCCGTCCGCGATCGACGAGTCGAGCGCCGGCACGCGGAACCCGTAGACGAACACGTCCGCGCCGCGCAGGTCGCCCTGCAGCCGGTTCGACTGCCCGACGAAGTCCGCGGTGAACGCCGACGACGGGGTGCGGTAGAGCTCCTCGGGCGTGCCGATCTGCTCGATGTCACCCGCCTGCATCACGGCGATCCGGTCGGAGACGGCGAGCGCTTCCTCTTGGTCGTGCGTGACGAACACGGTGGTGATGCCGAGGTCGCTCTGGATGCGGCGGATCTCGTCGCGCAGTGAGACCCGGACCTTCGCGTCGAGCGCCGACAGCGGCTCGTCGAGCAGGAGCACACGGGGCCGGGTGACGAGCGCTCGGGCCAGGGCGACACGCTGCTGCTGCCCACCCGAGAGCTGGTGCGGGTACCGCTCGGCGAACTCGCCGAGGCGGACCATGTCGAGGGCCTCGACGACGCGGGTCTTGCGCTCGGCGGCGGGGACCCGGCGCATCTCGAGACCGAAGGCGACGTTCTGCCGGACCGTCATGTGCGGGAACAGCGAGTACTGCTGGAACACCATGCCGATGTCGCGCTTGTTGACCGGGGTGTCCGCGACGTCCTGGCCGTCGATGCGGATGGAGCCGACGTCGATGGCCTCGAGGCCCGCGAGTGCTCGGAGCGCGGTCGTCTTGCCGCAGCCGGACGGACCGAGGAGCGAGACGAACTCCCCCGGCTCGACCCGGAGCGACAGTCCGGCGAGGGCCCGGTGCGGGCCGTAGTGCTTCTCGACGGCGTGCAGTTCGACGACCGCGCCGGTGGTGGCGAGGGACGCCGGGGCTGCCGGGGCGGTGACGGTCATGCGGACTCCTCGAGTCGGGGACGACGGGTGGTGCGGGTGCGGCGGACGCGGGTGGTGCGGCGGGTCCCGATCCGGCCGATGAGGACGAGCAGCACGAAGCCGAACAGGAGCGCGGCGACCGAGAAGATGGCGGCGACGTACGGGTCGGTCCCCTGCACGAGGACGAGCCCGGTCTGGAACGTGGAGCGGGAGAGGAACGAGGCGAGGGTGTACTCGCCGAGGACCACGGTGATCGTCAGGAAGCACGCGGCGGTGATGCCCCGGCGCAGGTTCGGCAGGAGCACGCGCCAGGTGACGGTCCACCACGAGGCGCCGAGCGACCGGGCCGCCTCGGACAGGACGATCAGGTCCGTCGCCGTGATGGCGGCCGCGATCGGGCGGAACGCGAACGGCAGCGTGATGATGCCGATCGCGAACGCCAGCGTCCACGAGCCGGACCCGAAGACCTGCGAGACGACCTGGTACACGGGGATGAACCCGACGACGAGCACCACGACCGGCACGGTGATCGGCACGATGCAGACGAACTCCAGGACGCTCCGGAGCCTGGGGTAGCGGAGCGCGGTGATGATCTGGGCGGGCAGCAGCACGAACAGCACGATCCCGACGGTGATCACGGCGATGAGCAACGACGCCCCGAGCCCGTCGAACACCGGCTGGTAGGTGAAGGCGTTGGCCGGGTCACCGATCGCCGCCCAGTGCGCGAGGGTGAGCCCACCGTCCGTGCCCTGCCGGAAGGTGAACTGCAGCAGCGCGACCAGCGGGACAGCGAACAGGAGCCCGATCACGGTGAGCACGATGGCTGCCGCACCACGGGACGGGGCGGTGCCGAACCGGCGGACGCGGGACGAGCCTCCAGACCGGACGGGACGTACCGGCCGCACCGGCCGCACCGGAGCCGCGGCGCTCATCGCTGCCACCTGGCGGCCCGGCGCTGCAGCAGCGAGTAGGCGCCCATCACGACCGCCATCACGACGACCATGCCGAAGGCGAGCACCCCGGCGACGTTCTGCAGGCCGACGATCGTCTCGCTGGTGAGCTGCGTGCGGATGGTGAGCGGCACGATGCCGCCCTGGGAGATGAGGGCCGCGGCGGTGGCGTACGACGAGAAGCCGTTCGCGAAGAGCAGCAGGAGCGACCCCCAGAACGCCGGCGCCAGCACGGGCAACGCGATGCGGCGCCAGTACGTCAGGCGCGAGGCGCCGAGCGTCGCCGCGGCCTCACCCCACTGCGCTTTGACGCCCTCGAGTGCGGGCATGAACGTGAGGACCATGAGCGGCACCTGGAAGTAGACGTAGGGGATCACGAGCCCGGGCACCGTGTACAGGAAGGCCCCGTCGGCGTTGAGGTCGACGTGGAAGACCGTGACCAGCCAGGTCGTGACGAGTCCCTGCACGCCGATCGTGGCGATGAACGCGAACGCGAGCATGACGCCGCCGAACTGGGCGAGGACGCTGGCCGCCGAGTCGATCATCGACCGGACCAGTCCGTCCGGCCGCAGCGCCGAGAGCGCCCAGCAGACGACCGCGCCGATGACCGCGCCGATGACCGCGGAGGCGGCGGACAGGCCGAAGGACCCGGCGAACGCCTGCAGCACCGAGGGGTCGGCGAAGGCTGCGAGGTTCGCGAGCGTGAACGCGCCGGAGCCGTCGAAGAACCCGCTGCCGATCGCGATCACGGCGGGGACGGCGAGGAAGAGCAGGACGTAGGCGGCGAAGGGGGTCAGCCCCAGCCAGGCGAGGCCGACGCGGCGCCGGACACGGGGTCCGGCGCCGCGTCGGACGGCATCGGCGGGCGCCGCCGCGGACGCCGTGCGCGCAGTGCTCGGGGCGCTCGTCGCCGTCGCGGGCGCGTCTGCCGATGCGGTGGTCATGCTGCTCAGGACCCCATCGTCGAGGACCACTTGGCCTTGAGCACCTTCGCGGCGGCGGCGACCTGCGCGTCGGTCAGCTCGACGTAGTCCTTCGGCGCACCACCGGCAGCGTCGAGGGCGTCCTGGTCGACCTTGCCCGACTTCGTCAGCGCGGCGAGGGTGGACGGGAAGGCGCCGGCCTGCAGGTACAGGTTCTGGACCTCGGGGCTGGCGATGTACTCCTCCCACAGGCGGGCGGCCGCGGGGTGCGGGGCGTCCTTGTTGATGGCCTGCGAGTAGTACGAGCCGAGCGCCTGCCCCTTCGGGACGACGGTCTTCCAGTCCTTGTTGCCCGAGCCGCCGGCGGCGGGACCCCAGGCCAGGTTGTTGTACGACCACTGGACGACGACCGGGGTCTCACCCGAGGCGACGGTGGCCTGCGTCGGCAGCACGTTCTGGAAGTTGCCGGCCTGCTTGAGCTTGCCGAAGAAGTCGACGCCCTTGGTGATGTCGTCGGCCGAGCCGCCGTTCTCCAGCGCCGCCAGGTACACCGCGGACGCGGCCTGGTTGGCCTGCGTCGGGTCGCCGCCGATCGAGACCTTGCCCTTGTACTCGGAACCGAGCAGGTCCGTCATGTCCTTCGGGGCGTCGGAGATCTTCGACGAGTCGTACCCGATCGACATCAGGCCGGTGTAGTCGCGCGTCCAGGCGCCGTCCTTGTCCTTCAGGTTGGTGGGGATGTCGTCCCAGTTCGCGACCTTGTAGTCGGCGAACAGGTCGAGGTTCTCCTGCAGCACGGCGTTGCCGAGGTCGAGCACGTCGGGGGCGGTGGACTGGCCCTTCTGCGACTTGACCGCTGCCACCTCGTCGGCGCTGGAGCCGTTCGGGTTCGCGGAGTTGATCTTGATGCCGTACTTCTTGGTGAAGCCGTCGATGATCTTGCCGTAGTTGGCCCACGTCGGCGGGAGCGTGATGACGTTGAGCTGGCCCTCGGCCTTGGCGGCCTTGACCAGGGCGTCCATGCCGCCGGCGGACTGGGCGCTGGTGGTGGTCTTCCAGTCGGCGTCGCCCTTGCTCGTGCTGGCGGAGCTCGTCGAGGAGCATCCGGCGAGGGTGACGACTGCGGCGGCGGCCAGGGCGATGCCGGCCAGGGTGCGCTTGTGCTGCACGGGTGGGCCTTTCGGGTGGGAGAGGGTGCTGCGCCAGACCGGGTGTCCGGGTTCTGGTCGATCGTGGACGCAGCCGGTTTCCGGCCCGTGCTCCGGTGGTGAACGACGGCGGAACAGCGGGTGCGGCTGTACGCATTGCTCGTTCTGGGCGCAGGGTCGCGCCCGCACCCGGCCTGGAGGCGCGGATGCGGTTCACGACGACGGTCCCGCGGGCCGTTCCGAGCGCGCTCAGGCTCCGAGTTCGACGAGGACCCGCGGGATCTCGGTCACGAGTTCGCTCGCCAGGTAGCCGAGTGGTCCGACCTGCACCGCGAGCCGGTCACCGGCGGCAGCGTGCACGTACGACGCCCACGCCACGGCCTGTGCCGGATCGGCACCGCGGGCGAGCAACCCGGTGACCGCGCCGGACAGCACGTCCCCGCTCCCGCTGGTGCCGAGACCACCCGAGCCGGTGCCCTTGAGCCACGCACGACCGTGCGGTGTCGCGATGGCGTCACCGAGGGCGACGACCGCACCGAACCGGTTCGCGATCGCGACGGCGTCGGCCACGTCGTCGTCGCTGCACTCCCGACCGAGCAGGCGTTCTGCCTCGCCGGAGTTCGGCGTCATCACGAGCCGTCCACGCAGCGGTTCGAGGCGGTCCCGTACGTCGGCGGCGACACCGAGGGCGAAGGCGTCGAGCACGACGGTGGTCCGCGGACCGACGACGTCGGCGAGTCCGGCCACGAGGTCACGGGAACCGTCCGGTTCGTCGAGTCCCGGGCCGACCAGCACCGCATCGGCGCTCGAGGCGCTGTCCGCGATGCCCTCGATCGCGCCGACGGCGATGTGCCCGTCCTCGTCCTCGTCGAGGGGCTCGACCCCGGACTCGGGCACGGCGACCGCGACCTCGTTCGCGACGCTCCGGCCGACGGCCAGGGTGAGGCGACCGGCGCCGACGCGGAGTGCGGCGAGCGCCGAGAGCAGCGCGGCTCCCGGGGTGCGAGCCGCACCCCCGATGACGAGCACCTGCCCGCGGCCGTACTTGCCGGCACCGGGTTCGGGCAGCGGCCAGTCACGCAGGAAGTTCGGGGTGACGGGTTCAGTGGACATGTTCGTCGTCCTTCCGGCCGGTGTGCTGGGTGACCTCGTCGTCGTCCAGGTGTCCGACCGAGGAGAACTCCTCGAGGACCCACGGCGACCCGGCGCCGTCGCGTCGGAGTCGGGTGAGGGAGGCGTTGGCGACCGCGTGGGTGTGGGCGAACTCCATGAGTGCCGGCTCGTCGAGGTCGAGGCACACCGCGACGGCGAGCATCACCACGGCGTCGTGTGCGGCGATCACCAGGCGCTCGACACCGTCGACCCGCTCGAGGTCACCCAGGAGCGTCCGGAGCCGGAGCATCACGTCCGCCCACGACTCCCCGCCCGCGGGCCGGTGGTAGTACTTGCCGAGCCACTGCCGGCGGCGTTCCTCGTCGGGGTACCGGTTGCGGACGCCCTGCAGGGTCAACAGGTCGAGGACGCCGAGTTCGCGGTCGCGCAGGCGCTCGTCCACACGCTTGCGGGGTTCGGCGAGCCCGGCTGCCTCGAGCGCGATGGCGATGGTCTGCTGTGCGCGGAGGTACGGCGACACCCAGAGCGCGACGGGGACGTCGTCCATCCCGCGGTCGGCGAGCTCCTGCCCGAGAGCACGTGACTGGGCGGCGCCGAGCGGGCTGAGCGGGACGTCGGCGTCGCGGAACTCGACGTCGATGACGTCGTCCCCCGCTGCCTCGGCCCGAGCCGCTGCGACGTTCGCGACCGATTCGCCGTGACGGACGAGCCAGATCTCCTGCACTGCCATGCCGCCACGCTAGCCAGAGCGTGCTGTGCCGGTTCACCGGTGCGACGAGGTCACCCCACGCGAGGTCGCCGACGTCGAACCCACCTCGCAACGCCGCGTCCGCAATGCCGGACCGGCCACCCGCCCAGCGGGCCGACGTCGCGAACTGTGGACGGGCCTCCAGGCCTGGGCGGTTGTGGAGGGAAGACGTTCCTTCCCAGAACGGGCGCGATGCCAAGCGGGATCGGGCGTACCTGGCCGGAAGTTCCGACCAGGTACGCCCGATTCGACCAGCGACGCCCGATTCCACCCGGCCAGCCCCGCCACCCGGTCAGCCCCGATTCCGCCCAGCCGCCCCGCGCACAACACGGCGCCGAACGGAACGCACCCGTGTCCCGTCCGGCGCCGTGGTCCCTCCCAGCAGTGCGCCGGGCCCGCTGCCTCAGGCCCGACGCACGCGCAGCGTCACGATCTCGAACGGACGCAGGGTCAACGCGACTGCTTGACCGGCCGACCACGAGCGCTCCAGCGGCCGCTCGAGCAGGTCGACCTGCGACACCGACTCGACGTCGAACCCGAAGGCCACCCCGACGTCCGTCGCCCGGCCCCCGAGCCCCTCGTACAGCCGCACGACGACGTCGCCGGAGCGGTCCTCGGCGAGCTTGACGGCCTCGACGAACACCTGCGGCGACGACACCGTGACGAGCGGCTCGATCGGGGTCGACCCGGGGACGCTCCGCACCGGCAGGTTCAGCCGGTACCCGGAGTCTGCGGCGTCGAGCACCGAGGCCCCGATCCGCAGCACCGTCCGGAACACGTGGTGCCCCTGGTCGGCGTTCGGGTCCGGGAACGTCGGTCCGCGCAGCAGCGACTCCCGTACGAGCGTGGTGGTCCCGCCGTCCGCCCGGGTCTCACGCGTGATGTCGTGGCCGTAGGTCGAGTCGTTGGCCACGGCCACCCCGAACCCCGGCTCCGCGACGTGCACCCAGCGGTGCGCCGAGGTCTCGAACCGGGCGTGGTCCCACGAGGTGTTCTGGTGCGTCGGCCGGTCGATGTGCCCGAACTGGATCTCGCTCGAGGCCGACGACGCGAGCACGTCGATCGGGAACGCGAGCTTCAGCAGCTTCTGGTGCTCGTGCCAGTCGACCTCGGTCTCGACGGTCAGCTCGGGTTCGCCCTGCACCGCCGAGTAGCGCGTGGTGAGCGTCGACGATCCGAAGGACCGCTCGACCACGAGCGCGTCGCCTGCGATCGCGACCGACGACGCCGACAGCACCGTGCCGTTGCGCTGGTACGCGCGGTCGATGTCCCAGGCCTCCCACTGGTTCGGGGTGTCGCGGAACACCGTGTACTCGGCCGCCGTGGCGCCTGGCGCGATCGCGTCGCGTCCGGTCGCGGAGTCGACGAACGACACGACGTGGCCGGCAGCGTCGATGGTCGCGGTGACGACGCCGGTGTCGAAGACGAAGCGGTCGCCTGCCCGGACGGGAGGCACGGGTCGCGGCGCGTGGACGACCGAACCTGCAAGGGCGGTCACCTCCCCCGCCGCGACCGGCGAGGCGTTGAAGCGCACGACCGACGCGGTGTCGTCGGCTGCGCCGGCAGCGGCACCGCTCCCGCCTGCGGCGAGCGCCGTCGTCGCGCTCCCGATCAGCCCCTCGAGCACCTCGGCGACCCGGGCGTACTGCTCCTCGGCGTTCTCGTACACCCACGCGATCGACGACCCCGGCAGGATGTCGTGGAACTGCTGCAGCAGGACGGTGTGCCATGCGTCCTCGAGTTCGGCGTACGGGTACTCGCTGCCGAGCCGGACGGCCGCCGTCGCTGCCCAGAGCTCGGCTTCGCGCAGCAGGTGCTCGGAGCGGCGGTTGCCCTGCTTCGTGCGGATCTGCGACGTGTAGGTGCCGCGGTGGAACTCCAGGTACATCTCCCCCGACCAGACCCCGGGCGTCGGCAGTTCGGCTTCGAGCTGCTCGAACACCTCGGCGGGCGTGCCGAGGGTCACGTGCGGCGACCCGTCGAGGTCGTGCTGGCGGTGTGCGGCACCGACCATCTCGCGGGTGGGACCGCCACCACCGTCGCCGAAGCCGTACAGCAGCATCGACGTGTTGGCGGTGCCGCGCTCCTTGTTGTTCCGTTCGCCGCGGCGCAGGTCGGCCGGTGAGACGTCGGAGTTGTAGGTGTCGGCCGGGGGCAGGTGCGTCAGGACGCGTGAGCCGTCGATGCCCTCCCAGTGGAACGAGGTGTGCGGGATGACGTTCGTCTCGTTCCACGACGGCTTCTGGGTGACGAACCACTTCGAGCCGGCGGCGCGGACGATCTGGGGCAGGGCGCCCGAGTAGCCGAACGAGTCGGGGAGCCAGGCCTCGGGGGTGTCGATGCCGAACTCCTCGAGGAAGAAGCGCTTGCCGGCGACGAACTGGCGGGCCAGGGCCTCACCGCCGGGCAGGTTGGTGTCCGACTCGACCCACATGCCGCCGACGGGGATCCACCGGCCCTCGGCGACGCGCTGCTTGATGCGCGCGAAGACCTCGGGGTACTCGTCGCGGATCCACGCGTACTGCTGGGCGGACGAGCAGGCGAAGGTGAAGTCGGGGTCGCGGTCCATCAGGTCGAGCACGTTCGAGAACGTCCTGGCGCACTTGCGCTTCGTCTCGCGCACGGGCCACAGCCAGGCGGAGTCGATGTGGGCGTGCCCGACGGCGATGGCACGGTGGGCGGCGGGGCTGGCGGGGACGGCGAGCACGGGCGCCAGGACCTGCCGGGCGTCCGCGGCGGTACCGGCGACGTCGTCCGGGTCCAGGGCGTCGGCGGCCCGTTCGAGCGCGCGCAGGATGTCGGCGCCGCGGGTGCCGTCGGTGGGGAGCTCGGCCATCAGCCCGCGCAGCACCCAGAGGTCCTGCTGCAGTTCCCACACGGTGTCGTCCCGCTCGACGACCTCCAGGGCCTTCAGGCGGTAGATGGGGTCGTCGCCGGCGGTGGAGCGCGAGCCGAGCGGCGTCGCCCCCTGGAACGAGTCGCCGCCGATGTCGGGGTTCGCCCCGGCCTCGATCCAGAGCTCGAAGGACTCCCCCGGGCCGACCTCGAGCGGCACGGTGTCGTTCCGCGGCTCGATCGCCTTGATCGTGGAGCCGTCGGCGCGGAACGCGAGTCCCTCGGCCTGGAACCCGGGCTGCCGCTTGGTGAACCCCAGGTCGACGAGGAGCTCGGCGGTGGTCCCCTGCGCGGTGCCGAAGTCCGCCGGCACGGTACCGGTCACCCGGAACCACGTCGTGCCCCACGGGCGCCCGCCCCAGTGCGATCCCACCGTGAACGGTGTGTACGTCTCGCCCACGGCGGCGTCGAACGGCACCGGTTCGCCCGGCACCTCCCACGCCTCGATCGTCACCGGCGCCGAGCGACGGAGGACGGCGGGGTCGACACGGTCGCGCACGAGGCGGGCGATCCGGGCCTCGACGAGCGGTTCGTCCTGGTGCATGTGCTTCCTTTCTGGTTCGCGGAACACCGGTGTTCGCGGATCGAACCGCGGTTCGCGGGTGTTCGACGCGCGAACACCGGTGTCTTGCGGGGGTGGGGCCGGCGTCAGCCCTTGATGCCACCGGCGAGGGCGTTGCCGCCGCCGAGGCCTCGGGACACGATCACGTAGAGGGCGATGACGGGCACGGAGTAGACGATCGAGAACGCGGCGAGCTGGCCGTACGCCACCGCCCCGTTCTGCCCGAAGAAGTTGAAGATGCTCACCGCGGCGGGCACCTTCTCGGGCGAGAGCAGCAGGACGAACGGGACGAAGAAGTTCCCCCACGCCTGGATGAACACGAAGATGAACACGACCGCGATGCCCGGACGCATGAGCGGGATCACGATGCGGGTCAGGGTGGTGAGCATCGAGGCGCCGTCGGTCCACGCCGCCTCTTCGAGCGAGATCGGCACCGAGTCCATGAAGTTCTTCGCCATCCAGATCGCCATCGGCAAGCTGGTGGCGGCGAGGAAGAAGATGCAGCCCCACACGTTGTCGATCAGGTTGAGCGACACGAACAGCGCGTAGACGGGCACCATCATCGCGGTGATCGGCAGGCCGGTGCCGAACAGGATGCTGTACAGGAACGGCTTGTTGACGCGCATCTTGTAGCGGGACAGCGGGTACGCGGCCAGCAGGGCGAACACCACGGTGACGACCGCGGTGCCGCCGGAGAGCAGCAGACTGTTCGCGAGCGGGATGAACGACAGCTCGGGGGTGAGCACCTTGGCGAAGTTGTCGAGCGTGAACTGCGACGGCAGCTTCACCGACAGCGACGCCTGGGTGTCGAACGAGGCGAGCACGAGCCAGAGCAGCGGCACCGCGAAGCACACCGCGATGACGAGCAGCACGACGTTCGACACCCACCGCATGGTGCGGCCGCGCGGCGAGGTCATGTGCATCGACCCCGGTGCGGTCACCGATCGGGTCGTGGTCTGGTCGAGGGACGGGGCTGTCATGGCCATCAGTCCACCTCCGGCTTGAGAGCTCGGATGTAGATGATCGAGAAGACCGCCCCCACCACGAGCAGGATGGTCGCGATCGCCGTCCCGAAGCCGAGCTGCGAGAACTTGAACGCCTCCTGGTACGCCAGGATCGGCAGGGTCGACGAGTTCGTGCCCGGGCCGCCGCCGGTCATCACGAAGATCAGCGTGAAGACGGACAGGGTCTGCAGCGTCGTGAGCATGAGGTTCGTCGAGATGCTCCGGCGGATCACCGGGAGCGTGATGTAGACGAGCCGCTGCCAGCCGGTGGCGCCGTCGACCTCGGCGGACTCGGTGATCTCCTCGGGGACCTCCTGCACGGCGGCCGAGTAGACGAGCATCGAGAACGCGGTGCCGCGCCAGATGTTCGCCAGGATCACGGCGAGCATCGGGTACGTGTAGAGCCAGTTCGCGCCGGTGATCCCGATGGACGCGAGGAACGTGTTGAGCGTCCCCTCGTCGTTGAAGAACGCGTACGCCGCGAAGGACGCCACGATCTCGGGCAGGACCCACGCCGCCACCACGAAGGTGCCGACGATCGCCCGCATGGCCTTGTTCGCCGAGCGCATCAGCAGCGCCAGGCCGAGCCCGAGCACGTTCTGCCCCACCACGGCCGAGGCCAGCAGGAAGACGATGGTCAGGATCACGGACTTCGGGAAGTCCGGGTCCTGGAACAGCTCGACGTAGTTCTGGAAGCCGACGAACTGCTGGTCGGCCGCACTCGCACCGGTCAGGGCCGAGTTGGTGAACGACCCGTAGAACGACGAGATGACCGGACCGAGCAGGAAGATGACGAGCAGGACCAGGGCGGGCAGGAGCGGGACGGCTCGTCCGACGTTCCGCAGTGGTCGCCGCTTGCGCGGCACGGGTGGATCGGTGCGCTTCGGCGCACCAGGCGCCGACAGCGTCGGCGCGAGGGGGGTGCTGGACACGATGGGTGCCTTCCGGGTGCGGAGGGGTTCCGAAGGTGGGGAAGGACGGACTGGGCCCCGACCGCCGGTTCCGACGCGCCGCGGAGCTTGCGGAGCGGCGCGTCGGCCGTGCGGTTGGGAGAGGCGCGGTGCGGGACCGCCCCGCGCCTCCAGTCCGTCAGTGGGTGACGGACCGTCAACCAGCGGAGACGGTGTTCTCCTTGCCGACCACCTGCGTGACGGCCTTGTCGTAGGCGGCAGCCGCGTCCTTCGGCGACTGCTGACCGGTCATGACCGCTTCCATCGCGACCTGGATCGCGTTGGACACCTGCGAGTAGTCACTCGTCGCCGGGCGGAAGTTGGTGTTCTCCACCAGCCCCGAGAAGAACTTGAACGTCGGGTTCGCCGCCGTGTACTCCGGGTCGTCCGCGACGTCCTTCCGGACGGCGATCTGGCTGTTCTCGGTGTCGTACTTGAGCGAACCGTCCTTGTCGAGGAAGCTCGTGATGAAGTCGAACGCCGCCTGCGGGTTCTTCGACTTCGCGCCGACCGCCAGGGTCCAGCCGCCGGACATCGAGTTGTAGCCGGGAGCCTGCCCGTTCTGGGTCGGCATGGGTGCCTGGCCCATCACGTCGTTCCACTCGGGCCACGGCGCGGTGCCGGACTTCAGCCACGTGCCGGACTGCCACGAACCGTCCAGGTCGATCGCGAGCTTGCCCTTCGGCAGCCACGTCTGGGCGATGGTCGTGCCGACGTTCGTGTCGAGCGCCTGCTGCGGTGTCGGGCCGAGGCCGCCCTGGTAGACGTCCTTCACGAACTTGAGCGAGTCCTCGAACTGCTTCGAGCCGGTGACCCACTTCTTGTCCTTGTACAGGGTGTTGCCGGAGCCGTCGGCGCCGTACAGGAGCATCTCGAAGCCCTGCATGGTCGAGGCCTCGCCCTGCGCCTTGCCCGAGTAGATGTTGAACGGGATGACGTCGGGCTGCTTCTCCTTGATGGTCTTCGCCGCCGCGAGCACGTCGTCCCACGTCTTCGGCTTCCACGGGACGTCGAGCCCGGCCTTCTTGAAGATGTCCTTGTTGTACCAGAGGGCTCGGGTGTCGGTGCCCATGGGGACGCCGTAGATCTTGCCGTCGTCACCCTGCCCGGCCTGCTTGGCGTTGTCGAAGAACTGGTCCCACTCGTCCCACTTGTCCGTGTACTTGTCGAGTGGCAGCAGGTAGCCCGCCTCGGCATCGGCCTTGACGAGGAACGTGTCCTCGTACATGACGTCCGGGGCGGTGGCCGGCGCCTTGTTCATGAGCGCGAGCTTGGTGTAGTAGTCGTTGCCCTGCGCCTGGATGGGCACGAGGGTGACCTTCTTGCCGGGGTTGTCCTTCTCGTACTGCTTCTTGACGACCTTCATCTGGGCGTCGAGCTGCTGGAAGGCGCCGAACTTCTGGTACGCGATCTTGATCGTGTCGCTCGAGGCGGACCCCGAGCTCGAGCAGCCAGCCAGACCGACTGCGGCCACGGCCACAGCTGCGAGTCCGGCGATGATGCGGGTGCGTTTCATCGGTGCTCCTTTGCACGGGTGATGTCCGCGGGCACCATCGCCCGCGCGCAGGATTAGTCCACCGTATTGACTTAACCGTGTCAAGTGGTTGCCTGGCGGATTCGGGCGTGCCGGGTCGAATCGGGCGTACCGGGTCGGAAGTTTCGACCAGGTACGCCCGATTCCGCTTCCCATCGCGTGCGTCCTGGGAAGGAACGTCCGTCAGGAGATCGGGGTCGCGCTCCCCGTCACCGTGATCCCGCCGGCCTCGGGCACGTCCACGAGCAGCAGACTCGGACGCCCGACGTGTCGCCCCTGCCGGATCGTGACGCGGTCGCCCGGATGCGCTGCACCGATCTGCCGCAGGTACGCCCCGGTCGACGCCGCTGCCGATCCCGTCGCCGGGTCCTCGGTGATGCGCCCGGCGGGGAACAGGTTGCGCGCCTCGTACTCCCGGTCGCCGGTGCGGTGCAGCACCGTGACCGTCCCCGCCCAACCGGCCTCGCGCTTGAGCTCGGCCAGGGGCCCCGGCGCGAACCGGAACTGGTGGAACAGCTCGTAGTCGTGCAGCACGAGCACCGGGTGCCAGTTGCCGGCGAAGGACTCCAGCACCGGGAACCCCGGAGCGATGTCCGCGGCCGAGAGCCCGAGCAGGTCGAACAGCCGCACCAGCAGAACCGGGTCGATGTCCCGTGTCGCCGGCTCGACGCTCGTCATCGCGACCAGCACCGAGCCGTCCGCACCGACGGTGGCATCGAGCGTGACCTCGCCGGCCAGGGTCGTGAACACCCGGCGGCCCGGCCCCTCGCGCTCGGCCAGCGCGACGGCCAGCGCGACGGTGGCGTGCCCGCAGAACGGCACCTCGGCGCTCGGCGAGAAGTAGCGGACCCGCGGCCCGGTCGCCGTCGCACCCACGACGAATGCGGTCTCGGGGTACCCGACCTGCCGGGCGACCGCGAGCATCTGGTCGTCGGACAGTCCGGCCGCGTCGAGCACGAGCCCTGCGGGGTTGCCGCCGCCCGGCTCGGCGGCGAACGCGGTGTACCGGAGGATCTCCTGCTGCATGCCCCGACGATACTGCGGCGTCACGACGGGGTGCGCGGGCCGATCACCGACGGGTGGCCCGGCGTGGCGGGTGGGGGTAACCCCCGACCACATCCGGGTGCGCACGTGATGTTTCAGCGACGCGTTCGTCGTGAGACTGGATCCATGAGCACCGACACGCGCCCCACCACCGCTCGCCGCACCCTCCGGATCGCCCTCGCCACCACGGCTGCGGTGTCCGCCCTGCTGCTGACCGCCGGCTGCAGCGCGATCCAGGACATGGTGCCGAACAAGACGCCGCAGAAGCACTTCGACACGTACTCCGACGCCCCGCACTCCGGGGAGTCCGAGGACCTGGCCTTCTTCATGCCGAAGTGGGTGCCGAAGGACGCGAAGGACATCGACGTCCGCCTCCACGTCTCGCAGCCCGGGTACGTCATCGGGTTCGCCTCGAAGGACGGCGTGGACGTGGACGCCTGCACCCCGCTCGACACGTCATACGGCGGCACGGCGATGACCGCCGACTTCCTGCCGGAGCGTCTTCCGACCAAGGGCCTCGTCACCTGCGGCGACGGTCGCGCGGTCACCGAGATCGACGGCCGCTGGTACGGCTGGACCACGAAGGACGCCATCCCCGGTCAGGACGACACCCAGACCATGCACGGGTCGGCGGACTGACCGCAGCCACCCACCGGCCTGGAGGCGCGGGGCGGCCCCGCACCGCGCCTCCAGTCCGCCGCGCGGTCGCGCCCACCGCGCATGGTGAGCAGAAGACGTCGGGTCCGCACCGCGAACCCGACGTCTTCTGCACACTCATCGCCCCGACGTGGGGCGTGGGGACTACTCCGCAGCCGCAGCCCGACGGCGGCGACGCACGACCAGCACACCCGCACCCGCCGCGAGCAACAGGAACGCCACCAGCGCACCGGCACCCATCCCTGCGGCGCCCGTGAACGCGAGCTGCCCGTCCGCGGTGATCGTGATCGGGGTCCACCCGATCAGCGTGCCGTCCGCAGCCGTCACCGCCAACCGGTGCGCACCAACCACCGTGTCGGCAGGGATCGTCACCCGGACCGTCCCGTCAGCGCCGACCGTCACCGTTCCGATCAGCGTCGGGGTCGAGTACAACCACACGTCCACGACGTCACCCGCGGACTGCGTGCCCACCGTCACCGTGATGGTCTCCCCCGCACGAGCCGACGCCGGAGCCGAGACGCCAGCACGGTTCGCGTCGGTGAGACCGGTCTCCGACGGGGCCACCGGGGCGACCGGCGCAGCCGACGGACCAGGGGTCGGGACCGCGGTGGGCGTCCCACCCGGAGTCGGGGTCGGGGTCGGCGTCGTGCCGCCGTCGCCCGGAGACGGGATCGGCGTCGGCGTGGGCTCCGTGCCCGGGTCGGTGTCGCCGCCCTCGCACGGGTACGTCCCCGTCCGCAGCGAGAACCCGTCCGTGTCGTTGTCGTCGGCGGAGAAGGTCGCGCGCTCCCCGTCGGTGCAGACGCCCGAGATCGCGAAGCCCTCGTTGGCGAGCGTGCGGTCGGCGGCCGAGGGTGCCTCGTACAGCGTCGAGGCGCTGAAGGCCCCGTCGGTCACCTCGTACAGCGCGGTCCGGCCGGAGCACACGTCGTCGCAGACCACCCAGAGCGCGTCGAGCGTCGGGTCGAACTGCACGTCGGCGACGACGGCGAGCGAGGTCGCGATCGTGGCGATGCGCGCCGAGGACCCGTCGTCCATCAGGGCGTAGGCGTACACGCTCGCGGTGCCCTCGACCCCGACGAAGAACAGCCCCTCGCCGTGTCCGGCGTAGCGCGACGGTGCGTAGGCGGCGCCGGTGCGCTCGTCGGTGAAGCCGTGCGCGGTGAGCCAGGTGTCCGGGATCCAGGTGACGCCCTCGAGCCCGGCGTTCGCGCCGAGCCCGGGGAAGTCCGCGGCGAGGTTCCACTCGTCGGTGGCCCGCAGGGTGGCCTCGGAGCCGTCGGTCGTGGCGTAGCGCAGGACCGACGGGCGGCTCGTGCTCGACACGTCGTTGTTGCGCTCGGTCGACACGTAGACGGCGCCGGGGTCGTCGCTCGTGACGGTCACACCCTCGGCATCCGGAGTGCCCGTGCCGTCGGCGTAGCGCAGGTCGGTGCCCGCGGCGTTCGACGGTGCCCAGCCGCCCGCGCCGTCCGAGGTCAGGTGGTAGAGCAGGCCGTCGCCGTTCTGCACGGCCCAGAGCTGCCCGTCCCGCGAGGTCGTCGAGGTCGTCCAGTCGAGGCCGCTCAGGTCACCGGTGAAGGTGTCCTCGTCGTCGAGCACGGTCTCGTCCGGGCCGCCGGGCCAGGCCTCGGCGGTGACGACGCCGGCGAACCGGTTCGCCGCGCCCTTCGTGGGTGCTGCCGTCTCGGCGAAGTCCCCGGTGCCGTCGGGGTTGCGGCCGTACGTCGTGGTCGCGTGCGCCGTCCACGAGGTCGAGTCGACGACCGCGCCGCGGGCGTCGAACAGCCGCGCGGAGTCCGCCTTGCCGAGTCCGAAGCCGAACGCCGCCTCGTCGAGGACGGTGAAGCCCCCGGCCGCGACGGTCGTACCCGCGGGGATCGTGTACGCGTGGTCGTCGTCGTTGTCGCGCAGCACGTACCCGCCCAGGTCGACGGTGGTGCTGCCGGTGTTGGTCAGCTCCACCCAGTCGCCGGGGGTGCCGTCCTGCGACTCGACCTCGTTGATCCGCACGGGTGAGGAGCAGTCGTTCGCAGCCCCCTTGGTCGACGCCGTGGTGTCCACGAGCGGCCCGACACCGTCGGCGCAGCGGCCGTAGGTGACACCCGCGTGGGTCGTCCAGGCGTACCGGAGCACCAGGTCGCCGGCAGGGTCGTAGAGGCGCGCAGTGTCGGCACCACCGAGCCCGAAGTCGAAGCCGGGGGCGGTCGCGGACAGCTGGTCGACGACGAAGTACCCGCCGGCGGCGATCGTCGAGCCGCTGGGGAGCACGTACGCGTCGTGCGAGTTGTCGGAGTCGAGGAACGCGTACCCGGTCAGGTCGATCGCGGCGTCCGAGGTGTTCTCGAGCTCCACCCAATCGGTGTCGTCGGCGTTCGACTCGACCTCGTTGACGACGAGGCCGTTCGCGGCGACGGCACCGACGGACGGGTCGTCGTCACCGACGGCGGCGAGGGCCGGGCTGGCGGTGACGACACCGGCGGCGACGACCAGGGCAGTCGCGACGGCCGCGCCGATGCGGAGTGTGGGTGGGCGCAGGGCAGGAGCGCGCATGCAGGGTCCTTCTCGGGGGCGATCGGGCTGAAGACCTGCACGACTGTTCAGCATCCACGCGACCGGCCGGTGGCCGCCCGGTGAACGGGCGGTGTCCCAGGTCGCGCCCGGCGCGCTGGACGCGCGACGTGTCGGCCTGGAGGCTCGGGGCGGGCCCGCACCGCGCCTCCCGTCCGCCGTGGGCACAGCCCACCGCACCCGGTGCGCAGAAGACGCCGGGTCCGCACGGCGAACCCGACGTCTTCTGCACACTCGTTGCCCGGGGTGTCAGCGCTCGGTGACCTCCGAGAAGTCGGGCGTCCCGTCGGGCAGCGCGGGCAGGGGCGTGCCGTCGACGTAGCGGGGCCAGGCCAGCGCGCGGGAGGCCGTCGGACGGGCCGCGTACCGACGGCCGTCGGACGCGACGACCGTGCCGGGCTCGGGCGTCGGTGCCGGGGCGAGCTCAGGGTGCAGTGCAGGTGCGGGCGCGGGCGGCGCGGGCGGCGAGGGCGCTTCGGGCACGGCAGCCTCGGGCTCCGGAGCGGCGGGCGTCGGCGTCGCACCCCACGCCGGCTGCTGGTCGGGCACCGGCCACGTCGCCGATGACCGGGGCGCTCGGGGCCGGAACAGCGCGTTGCTGAGGGGCACCACGACGGTGCCGAGCAGGTCGAGGATCACCACCACCCAGACGAGCCGCCAGTAGCCCCGCGCGTAGTCGACGTCCGGCGCGAGCAGCGGGATCGAGAGCAGCAGCGCGAGCAGGGCGATGACGCCGACGGTGGTCTTCGCGACGACCTGCAGGACGGGCGTCGGGTAGCGGCGGTGGATCACGAGCAGCAGGTGGACGTGCAGGAGCGCCACCCGGGCGACGCCGACGAGCCAGATCCAGTGCCAGAAGTGCTCCAGGACGTACCAGATGCCGTCACCGTCCGGCCCCGTCGGCACGATCCACACCTTGTACAGGCCGGCGACGAGCAGGTACATCGACGTGGCGATGCTCGCGAACGCGAAGATGCCCGACCGCCGGGACGACACGTCGGCGTCGTACCAGGACAGCAACGCGAAGACGACCACCACGACGATCGTCAGGAGCAGCTGGACCGCGACCATGCCGAAGTCGCCGAGGAGCACCGCGGCGATCCCGACGAGCCCGGCGGCGACGACCGCGCCGATGATCGTGCGGAAGACGAGCGGGCGCACCCTCGCCCACCGCGGGTCCATCGTGCCGTCGGTGCTGTCCGTGCTGTCCGTGCCGCTGTCCGTCATGTGTCCCCCGTCGTCCCCGCACCCACGGCGGGTGCGTCGGACCGCAGCGTAGCGGGCCGGGGCGGTGCCCACGGATCGGGCCCGTCTCGTTGCCGGGGTCGTCAGCGCCGGATGAGCAGGGTGCTGGCCCGCGGCGAGAGCGCGGCGTCGAGCACCAGGCAGGCGGCACCCACGGCGGCGACGTCGGCACCGCGGTCACTCTCGACCACCTGCACCGGGTGCTTCGGCACGAGCAGCGGCGACCCGACGATGGCTGCACGCGCCGCGGGCAGCGCCGCACTTGCGATGCGCGACCAGAACGGGCCGCCGAACACCACGCGGTCGATGTCGAGCAGGTTGACGATGAGGACGACGGCGTTGCCCATGACGGTGCCGGCATCGGCCGCGAGCGTGACGGCGGTGTCGTCCCCGCCAGCGATCGCCGTTGCGAGTTCGTCCCACGCGGCGTCGACGTCGGTGGCGCCGCTGTCCGTGGCGTCGGCGGCGCCGGCCTCGGCGCCGTCGGCATCGTCGGCCTCGGCGTCGTTGCCATCGTCGGCGGCGCCGGCCTCGGCGCTCACGCCGCCGGACAACGCCAGGCCCCGCGACCGCGCGACCCGCACCAGCCGGTCCGGCGCGACGGCAGCGCCGACCTCGCCACGCGTGCCCGAGCCGTCCGGGGTGCCCGCGAGCGGCCCCTGGTCGACCATGATGTGTCCGGCGTCGCCCGCGTTCGACCCCACCCCGCGCACGGGTTCGTGGTCGACGACGAGCCCGACGCCGAACCCGGTGCCGAAGTACACGAACGCGAAGTTGCGGGCCGAGGACTCCCCCGCCAGGAACATCTCACCGACCGCGGCGGCCGTGACGTCCTTCTCGAGCAGGACCGGGTAGCCCGTGGCCTCGGCGAGCGCGTCGCGCAGGGGTACGTCCCGCCACCGCGGCAGGAACGGCGGGTCGACCACGATGCCCGCCTCGACGTCGATGGGTCCGGGGCTCGCGATCCCGACGCCGAGCACGCTGTCGACGGCCACCCCGGCGTCGGCGACGAGCCCGTCGACGGCCGAGGCGATGGTGCGCACCACCTGGGACGGGTCGTCGGCGGTGGGGGTCGAGGTCGTGGACGCAGCGACGACGGTGCCGGCGAGGTCGAGCAGCACGTAGGTGACGACGGCCGGGTCGACGTGCACGCCGACCGCGTACCGGCTGCCGGGCTCGAGCCGCAGGATGGTGCGGGGCTTGCCGCGGCCCGAAACGACGGTGCCGGACTCGACGATCATCCCGGCATCGATCAGGAACCGGGTGACGTTCGACACGGTCTGCGCACTCAGGCCGGTGCGGGCGGCGAGCTCGACGCGGCTCAGGCCGTCGGGCGAGCGGCGGACGGCGTCGAGGACCACGGTGCGGTTGAACCCGCCGATCGACGGGAGGTTCGCTCCGCGTCGATGCTCTGCCATGCCGCGACGATACCGCGACCCCGCCCGGGTACCCGGCGGGTGGGCCAGCGTCCGCCGCTCTGGCGCCCGCTCGCGTGGTCCGGTCCGGGTGCCCTGTGCCGGGTCAGCCCGCCGGATGCCCCGTCGACGACCGCACGACGAGCGAGACCGGGAGCGTCGCACCCTGCAGTGTCCCGTCGCCGATCGCCGCGAGCAGTCGCTCCACCGCCACGGTGCCCATCAGGGCGGTCGGTGAGTGCACGGTCGTCATGGGTGTGGGCAGCTGCGCCACGACGGAGATGTCGTTGTAGCCGACGATCGACAGGTCGTCGGGCACGCGGAGGCCGCGTTGCCGTGCAGCGCCCATCACGCCGATCGCCGCGGTGTCGTTGACGGCGAAGATCGCGGTCGGCGGGTCCGACAGCGAGAGCAGCGTGTGCGCGCCGACGACGCCTCCCTCGACCTCGAAGTCGCTGTGGACGACGAGCGCGTCGTCGACGACGAGGTCCCGTCGCTCGTGTGCCAGACGGAACCCGGCCACCCGCTCCACGGCGGTGCTGGCGTGGCGCGGACCGGCGATGACGCCGATGCGGCGGTGCCCCAACGCGAGCAGGTGTTCCGTGGCCATCCGGCCGCCCTCGACGTCGTCACCGACCACCGCGGGCATCCAGTCCCCGGGGTGGCGGTTCGTCGCGATGACCGGCACGGGGAGGTCCGTCAGCCGCGGGTTCGGGGACGACAGGTGGAGCGAGCTGACGATGAGGCCGTCGACCTGTCGGGAGAGCAGGAAGTCGACCGCGTCCAGCTGCGCGCCCATGTCGTCCGGGGGCGTCGTGAGCAGGAGCTGGTACCCGGCGGAGCGGGCAGCCGACTCGACGGACTGGCAGATCGTCGCGATGACCGTGTCGGCGAGCCGCGGCATCACGACGCCGATGGTGTTCGACCGCCGGGTCCGGAGCGACGCTGCGATCCGGTTGGGGCGGTACCCGAGCTCGGCCGCCGCCGCGATCACCCGCTGCGCCGAGTCGCTCCACCCCTTGGTCGGCTCCGCCTGTCGGAGCACGCGCGACGCCGTCGAGACGTGCACGCCGGCGAGCGCGGCGATGGCCTGGAGGTTCACGTCACCACGACGATCCTGCTGACCGTGTCCGGCCGGGTCGTCGCCTGCACTGCCCATCCGTCGAGTCTAGGTGACGGATCGTCGTGACACCGTGCGGCGCGAACGTTTGCGAGCACCTCGACCGACGACGGCCCGGACGATCCGAAACACACTGGTTACACGGCTGGACGTCGGTCGAAACAGTCGGGTGTCAGGATTCCGGGCAATGCAAACGATTGCACGAATTGCAGCAACGATGAGAGACGGTGTCCCATGGTGAAAGAGATCTTCGTGTCCTTCGGCGTCGACATCGACGCGGTCGCGGGCTGGCTCGGCTCCTACGGCGGGGCGGATTCCCCCTCGGACATCCAGCGCGGGATCTTCGCGGGGCGCACCGGTGTGCCGCGTCTGCAGAAGGTGTTCGACCGCGCCGACATCGCAGCGACCTGGTTCATCCCCGGCCACTCGCTCGAGACCTTCCCGGACGAGTGCAAGGCCCTGTTCGACGCCGGCCACGAGATCGGTGCGCACGGGTACAGCCACGAGAACCCGGTGGCGATGACCGAGGCGCAGGAGGACGCGGTGATGGAGCGCTCGGTCGAGCTGATCACCCGGCTCACGGGTCGGCAGCCGACGGGCTACGTCGCTCCGTGGTGGGAACTGAGCAGCTACACGCCCACACTCCTGGAGAAGTTCGGGTTCAGCTACGACCACAGTCAGCAGCACAAGGACTTCGTCCCCTACTACTCGATCGTCGGCGACCAGTGGACACCGATCGACTACTCGCAGGACCCGCACACGTGGATGACGCCGCTCGTCCACGGGAGCGAGATCGACCTCGTCGAGATCGCGGCGAACTGGTACGTCGACGACCTGCCCCCGATGATGTTCATCAAGTCGAGCCCGAACAGCCACGGCTTCGTCAACCCGCGCGACGTCGAGCAGATGTGGAAGGACCAGTTCGACTGGGTGTACCGCGAACTCGACTACGCCGTCTTCCCGATCACGATCCACCCCGACGTCTCCGGGCGCCCGCAGGTCCTGCTCATGATCGAGCGGCTCATCGAGTACATCAGGGGCCACGAGGGCGTCCGGTTCGTCACGATGAACGAGATCGCCGACGACTTCCGCGTCCGCTTCCCGTTCGCGCAGCCCGAGCGTCCACGCGAGTCCTGATGTGCGGCGGATGTGGCGGCAACGGCGGGAACCGTGACTGGTACGCCGCCGGTGTCGAGGACTCCCCGGCCGCGCGCAAGCGGGCGCAGCTCCGGCTGGCCGCCTGGGCGACCCGGCTCTTCGCGGACGACCGGATCCGTGTCCACGAGGTCCCGGGCACCGTCCGGCTCGTGATCGTCGGGCCGACCGGCAAGCGCGTCGTGGCGCAGGGCGTCGACGGCGTCCTGGACGCGGTCGAACAGGTCGGAGCCGGGCGCACCGACTGGTCGGCCGTCGCGACCCGCGTCCGCAGGGCCGACCCGCGGGACGACACCGACTGGGAACACCGCAGCCTCGCCCGCGCGGTCGATCGACGAAGGGACACCCGGCCGTGACGGACCCCACGCTCCCGCGGATCGTGTACCTCGCCCTCGGCGGGACCATCGCGAGCGTCACCTCGGGCGATCCGCGCGGTTCCGGCGATCCGCGCGGTTCCGGCGATCCGCGCGGTTCCGGCGCCGTCCCGCGGATCGCAGCCCGTGACCTCCTCGCCGGTGTGCCGGCCATCGCGCAGGTCGCACGGGTCGAGGCCCGCCAGCTCGGCATGGTGCCCTCTCCCTCGCTCGACTTCGACGACGTGCAGCGCGCGCTCGACGCCGCGCGGGACGCCGTCGGCTCCGGAGCCTCGGGCGTCGTGCTGTCGCAGGGCACGGACACCATCGAGGAGACCGCGTACCTGCTCGACCTCGCGTGGGACCGCTCAGAGCCCCTCGTCGTCACCGGAGCGATGCGCCACGCCTCCTCGCCCGGTGCGGACGGTCCGGCGAACCTGCTGGCGGCCGTGAACGTGGCCGCGGCACCGGCAGCAGCGGGACGCGGTGTCCTCGTCGTGCTCGACGACGAGGTGCACGCCGCCAGGGCGGTCCGCAAGACGCACACCTCGTCGACCGGCGCCTTCACCTCTCCGGGTTCCGGTCCGCTCGGACGGGTCACCGAGGGCTCGCCCGTCTTCCACGCTCCGGCGGCCCGAGTACCCGCGCTCACCACACGCGTCGCCCCGCTGCCCCCGGTGGCCCTGCAGCGGGTCACCCTCGCTGACGACGGCCGGGTCCTGTCGACCCTGGACGGACTCGGGTACCGCGGCGCGGTCATCGAGGGCTTCGGTGGCGGGCACGTCGCCGAGCGCACGGTCGATGCCGTCCGCGCACTCGCCGCGCAGATGCCGGTCGTGCTGGCGTCGCGGACCGGCGCCGGCGCGACGCTCACGACGACGTACGGCTTCGCGGGCGGCGAGATCGACCTGCTCGGCGCCGGACTCGTCCCCGCCGGCACCCTCGACGGCCTCAAGGCGCGCCTCCTGCTGGCCGCGCTGCTCGCCCTCGACGCCCCGGACGACCGCATCCACGCGGCGTTCGACGCCCACGGCCGGGGCTCATCCCCGACCGGACACCCCTGACCGCACCGACGCTCCGCCTCCGCCCGTCAGCCCGCGCCGCGACACCGTCGCAGCGCCGCACCGCCGTACCGAGAGGAAGACCATGTCCACCACGACCATCCACGAGCCCGAGGACCTCGAGCTCGCCACCGGGACGTTCCCGACGATCGGGCCGAAGGAGACCAAGCGCGGCGCGACGCTGGCGTTCTTCGCCTGGACCCTCGCCGTCTACGACTTCATCATGTTCGGCACGCTCCTCCCCCGCATCGCCGAGGACTTCGGGTGGAACGAGCAGACCGCCCTGCTGGCGAACACCCTCGTGAGCGTCGGGGTCTTCGTCGTCGTCGTCCTCGTCGGTCTGTTCGTGGACCGACTCGGTCGGCGCCGGGGCATGATGATCACGATCGGCGGCGCGGCCCTGTCCTCGCTGCTGACGGCGGCGTCGACGGGGGTCGCCTCGCTCGTCGGTTTCCGGGCCCTGAGCGGCTTCGGGATGGCCGAGCAGTCCGTCAACTCCACCTACCTCAACGAGGTCTTCGCGCTCACCGAGCTCGAGGGCGTCAAGAAGCGTCGCGGCTTCTTCTACAGCCTCGTCCAGACCGGGTGGCCGATCGGCGCGCTCCTCGCGGCCGCGTTCATCGCCGGGATCAACGGGCTGTTCGGACAGGAGTCCTGGCGGCTCGCGTTCCTCATCGCCACCGTCCCGGCGCTGTTCGTGCTGTTCCTGCGCAAGGGCATCAAGGAGACGCCGCAGCACCGTCTGAACACGTACCTGCGGCAGCTGCGGAAGTCCGGTCGCACCGAGGAGGCCACCGAGGTCGCCGCCCGCTTCGGCATCGTCGACGAGGGTCCGAACCCGCTGCGGGCGATCTTCGGCCGACGGTACGCACGCAACACCGTCGTGCTCTCGATCGCCTGGATCGTGAACTACTTCGGCATCACCACCACGAGCGTGCTCGGGACGACGATGCTCGAGGGCGTCAAGGGTGTCGACCCGAGCATGTCGCTACTCATCATCGTGCTGTCCAACGTGGTCGGCGCCGCCGGCTACCTGTTCCACGGCTGGCTCGGCGACATCATCGGCCGCAAGACCACGATCGTCGTGGGCTGGGTGCTCGCCGGTGTGTGCTGGACCCTCTTCGTGCTCGGGCCGGACGACTTCGGCTACGTCCTGGTCACCTACATGCTGACGCTGTTCTTCCTGCTCGGACCGTACGCGTCGCTGCTCTTCCTGCAGGCGGAGTGCTTCGACTCGAGCTGCCGCGCGACCGGGTCCGCGTTCGTCACCGCGATGGGACAGCCCGGCACCATCATCGGCTCGGCGGTGCTGACGGCCCTCGTCGCCGGGAGCATCGGGCTCGGCCCGGCAGCCCTCATCGTCGGTGCGGGCGGCATGGTCCTCTCCGGCCTGATCATGCTCGCGACGAAGCGCGTGGCGGTGATCGAGCATTGAGCGCCACGACACCGGCAGGCGTGTACTCCGAGTTCTCGGGGAGCGTGGTCGTCATCACCGGCGCCGCGAGCGGGATCGGCGCGGCCCTCGCCGTGCAGCTCGCCGAGTACGGCGCGAACATCGTCATCCCCGTCTTCGCGGGTGACCCGCACGATCCCGCACCCGTCGTCGACGCCGTCGAGGCGGCCGGTGGCAGCGCGCTGACGGTCACCGCGGACGTCCGCAGCACCGAGGACGTCGACGCCGTGTTCCAGGCGGCCGTCGACCGCTGGGGGCGCGTCGACCACGTCGTGGCGGGAGCGGGGGTGCTCCGTCGGCAGCCGCTCGACACCATGACCGACGCGGCGTGGGACGACATCCTGCAGGTGGACCTGCACGGTGTGATGCGCACGCTCCGGGCCGGCGCCCGACACCTCGACCGGGGCGGGTCGATGGTGGCCGTCTCGTCGATCGCGGGCGGGGTGTACGGCTGGGTCGCGCACAGCCACTACGCCGCGTGCAAGGCGGCGGTGATCGGCCTCGCCCGGAGTGCGGCAGCCGAACTCGCACCGCGTGGGATCCGGGTGAACACCATCATCCCGGGGCTCATCGAGACGCCGCAGTCCTCGGACGCCCAGAACTCGCTCGGTCCGGCGGGCCTCGCCGCCGCGGGTGCTCGGATCCCGTGGGGTCGTGTCGGCCACGCCGACGAAGCCGCCGCGGCCATCCGGTTCCTGCTCAGCCACGAGGCGCGCTACGTCACCGGGCAGGAACTCGTCGTCGA
Organism: Curtobacterium sp. MCBA15_007; assembly: GCF_001864905.1. Lineage (NCBI taxonomy): Bacteria > Bacillati > Actinomycetota > Actinomycetes > Micrococcales > Microbacteriaceae > Curtobacterium > Curtobacterium sp. MCBA15_007. The sequence continues at coordinate 537,287 of NZ_MJGM01000001.1, read as the reverse complement.
CGGCGGCCTGACGATCCTGATGGCCGACTGATGCCAGACCGGACGGTGTTCGACCTCACCGGGACGACCGCGCTCGTGACGGGCGGTGCGAGCGGCATCGGGCTCGCGATCGTGGAGACCTTCGTCGCCGCAGGAGCGCGGGTCGTCGCCGCCGACCTCGACGCCGACGGCCTGGCGGACCTCGCCGAGCGGCTGGGCGTCCGGACCATCGTGCTCGACGTCACCGACGAGGACCAGGTGGAGGCCGCCGTGGCGTCGGTCGACGAGGAGTCCGGCGGGATCCAGGTCCTGGTGAACGCCGCCGGCGTGCTCTCGCAGGCGCCGCTCGAGGAACTCACCACGGAGGACTGGGCGCGTGTCATCGCGATCGACCTGACCGGGGTCTTCCTGGTGATGCGAGCAGTCGGTCGGCGGATGCTCCGCGACGGGCACGGGCGCATCATCAACCTCGCCTCGCAGCTGGCGATCAAGGGCGGTTCCGAGGTCGCGCACTACGCGGCAGCGAAGGCCGGCGTCATCGCGCTGACGAAGAGCGCCGCGATCGAGTGGAGCGGGCGGGGTGTGCTCGTCAACGCGATCGCACCCGGCCCGATCGTCTCCCCGATGACGGACCGGATGACCCAGCAGTGGCGGACGGACAAGGCCGCCGAGCTCCCGATCGGACGCTTCGGGGTCTCCGCCGAGGTCGCGCCGACCGCACTGCTCCTCGCGTCGTCCCCGGCGGGTGACCTGTACACCGGGCAGACGCTCGGCCCGAACTCGGGTGACGTCATGCCGTGAGCAGCACCCGCCGGTCGGCCGCCCGGTTCCGCCGCGACAACGGTGCGGTCTCGGTCTGCCGTCGCCACTGGCTTCCGCAGGGTCAGCACCGTTACCCTGGCCGCATGTCCGACCTGCGCCTGGAAGAACTCTCCGCGAAGACCGCTGCCGCGGCCAACTCCCTGACGCTCAAGCCGGGCCAGGAACAGTTCGTGCAGCCGACCACCTACGGGGTCGCCGAGACCGACGTCAAGCCGAGCTCCGCGTGGACCCGTGTCGTCCTCGACGACGACGAGGTCCTCGGCCTGATCATCGGTTCGTTCGACGCCGACAACGCGCAGGAAGAACTGCGCAGCTGCATCTGGCGCGTCAACGTGGCAGCCAGCGCGCAGGGCCGTGGCGTCGGTCGCTTCGCCGTGCACGGTCTGGCGGACGAAGCGCGCAGCCGCGGGTTCGAGCGACTGACGGTCGTGTACGAGCCCGGCGGCGACGACAGCCCCGAGGCGTTCTTCCGCGCCGTGGGCTTCGAGGTCGTGCGCGAGACCCAGTACGGCGACCACTTCGCGGTCCTGACGCTCTAGCACGCTCCGACGACGTGCCCACCGACGACGCATCGGTCGACTTCGGCGCCGCCGTCGCCGAGGTGGTGCGGATGATCCCGCCCGGTCACGTCATGACGTACGGCGACGTCGCCGCAGTCCTCGGATCGCGGGCCTCTCGTGCCGTCGGCAAGGTGATGGCGCACGAGGGCGCCGACCTGCCGTGGTGGCGTGTGGTGCGCGCGGGTGGGCACCCGCCGCTCCGCCACGAGGCCCGGGCGCTCGAGCACTACCGGGCCGAGGGGACCCCGCTCGTGCAGGGGACGACGACCTGGAGGCTCGACATGCGTCGTGCGCGCTGGTCACCGGCAACGGACGCGGACGACCCGTTCTGACCCCGCGCCGCGCGGGTCGACCTCAGCGGTCGAAGCGCGCACCCTTCGGGTTCGCGGGCAGCAGGCACAGGACGTACACGATCAGCGAGCCGAGGCCCGGCAGCACGTGCAGGAACTGCCAGAAGCCGGACAGGTTCGCGTCGTGCAGTCGTCGGGCGCCGAGGCCGAGGGAGCCGACGAGCGTCGCGAGCACCCACAGCATGAACAGGTACGAGCCGACGGGGTTCTCGAGCACCGGGGTGTCCGGCGTGAACACCTGCGGCACGAGCTGCAGTACGAGCCCGATCGCGAGCGACGTCAGCCACCACCACCAGAACTCGGCGCGCGATGCCCGTCCGGTGAACACGGTGTACTTCCGCCAGAACCGGCGAACGGCCTCGGTGAAGGGGGCACCGTAGAAGGGGTCGTGCAGGGCGACGCCGCCGGGCTGCACCACGCTGTCGTTGCTCATGGAGCAAGCCAACCACGTGGTGCAGCCCGACCGGGGCCTAGACGAGCGAGTCGCGCCAGGCTGCGTGCAGCTGGGCGAAGCGCCCGGTGCCGGCGATGAGGTCGGCGGGGGTACCGTCCTCGACGATCCGGCCGTGCTCCATCACGAGCACCCGGTGGGCGATCGCGACGGTGGACAGCCGGTGCGCGATGATCACCGCGGTGCGGTCGGCGAGCAGGGTCTCCAGGCCCTCCTGCACGAGTCGCTCCGAGGGGATGTCGAGCGACGCCGTGGCCTCGTCGAGGATGAGCACCTTCGGGTCCGCGATGAACGCCCGCGCGAACGAGAGCAGCTGCCGCTGGCCCGCCGAGACACGGCCACCGCGCTTGTTCACGTCGGTGTCGTACCCGTCGGGCAGCGCCATGATGAACTCGTGCGCGCCGACCGCCTTGGCCGACGCCTCGATCTCCTGGCGGGACGCCCCGGGCTTGCCGAGCGCGATGTTGTCCGCGACGGTTCCGGAGAACAGGTAGGCCTCTTGCGTGACCATGACGATCGCGCGGCGCATGTCCTTCGTGTCGAGGTCACGCAGGTCCACACCGTCGAGCTTGACGGAGCCCTGACTCGGGTCGTAGAAGCGCGCCATGAGCTTGGCGAGCGTCGACTTGCCGGCGCCGGTGGAACCGACGAGGGCGATGGTCTGCCCCGACGGGATGTGCAGGTCGAACTCCGGCAGCACGACCTTGCCCTTGTTGTAGGCGAACACGACGTCGTCGAAGTCCATCTTCCCGGTGGCGTCCGCCAGACGGGTGGGCTTCACGGGGTCCGGCACGCTCGGCCGTTCCTCGAGGACGCCGGAGATCTTCTCCATCGCCGCTGAGGCGGACTGGTACCCGTTGTAGAACATCGCGAGTTCCTGCGCCGGGTCGAAGAAGCGCTTGGCGTACAGCGCGACCGCGAGCAGCGCACCGACCTCGAGCGTCCCGCCGACGATCCGGAAGCCGCCGACGATGACGACCGCGGCGAGCGTGGCGTTGCCGATGAGCACGAGCACCGGGTCGAAGGTCCCGAACAGGTTGAACACCTTCGTGTTCGCCACCCGGTAGTCCTCGACGTAGCCGCCGTACTCGTCACGGTTGCGGGACTCCTTGCGGAACGCCTGCACCGCGCGGATGCCCGTCATCGTCTCGACGAAGTGCACGATCACGCGCGCCGAGGTGACACGGGTCGAGCGGAACAGCGTCTGCGAGTTCGTCTGGAACCAGCGGATCAGGAACCAGAGCGGCACGAGCGACACCGCGAGCACGAGCCCGGACGTCGGGTCGAGCAGCACCAGGGCCACGGCGGTGAACGCCATGTACAGCACGCCCTGGATGAGCTGGTTCAGCCCCGAGTCGAGCAGCTCGCGGATCGAGTCGAGGTCACTCGTCTGGCGCGAGATGATCCGGCCCGACGTGTAGGTCTCGTGGAACTCCAGCGAGAGCCGCTGCGTGTGCAGGAACACCCGCTTGCGCAGGTCGAACAGGATCGCCTGGCTGATCCGCGCCGCGAGCACCGTGTACCAGGCGGTGAGCACCGCACCGAGGACGGCCACGACGATGTACGTCGAGACGACGCCGAACGCCGGCACCCAGTCGTTCTGGTCCATCACCGCGGGCAGGGCGTTGTCGATGCCCCACGCGATGAGCGCCGGACCCGCGACGGTGCCGGCGGTCGAGACCACGACCACGATACCGAGCAGTACCAGCCGGAGCTTCAGCGGTGCGGCGAGGGACCCGAGCAGGGCGAGGGACCGGCGCCGCAGGCGCTTGCTCTCGGCCTTCGTGAAGTCCTCACGCTCCTCGCCGCGCACGCCCATGGTGGTGATCGAGGCGGTGACGGGCGCGGCAGACTGCGCGTCGGCGATGTCGTCGACGACGGGATCCGCGCCTCCCGGCCCGGCCGACGTGTCGAGCGGCAGGTTCTTCTCTTGCTGGCTCATGCCATCGCCTCCTGTCGTGCGGTCGCGTCGTCGTCGTCGAGCGACGAGATGACGTAGCGGTAGTGCTCGTTGGTGGCCATCAGGTCATGGTGGGTCCCGACGGCCGTGACGACGCCGTTCTCCATCAGGGCGACCCGGTCGGCCAGCGTCACCGTCGACGGACGGTGCGCCACGATGAGCGACGTGGTGTCGGCGAGCACGCGTCGCAGGCCCGCTTCGACCCGCGCCTCGGTGTCGACGTCGAGCGCCGACAGCGGGTCGTCGAGCACCAGGACCGACGGCCGCGCCGCGATCGCACGGGCGAGTGCCAGACGCTGGCGCTGCCCACCGGACAGCGACAGCCCCTCTTCACCGACCCGGGTGTCGACGCCGTCGGGCAGGTCGTCCACGAAGGACGCCTGCGCGATGTCGAGCGCCTCACGCATGAGCGCCTCGGCCTCGGCACCCTGCACGTCCGGTCGACCGAGCAGCACGTTCTCACGCACGGTCGACGAGAACAGGGTGGCGTCCTCGAAGGCGACGCCGACGTGCCGGCGGAGCTCTTCGCGGGTGAGGTCGCGGATGTCGACCCCGTCGATCGTCACCGAACCACCGGTCACGTCGTACAGACGCGGCACGAGCGAGAGCAGCGTGGTCTTGCCGCAGCCGGTCAGCCCGACGAGCGCCATGGTCTCGCCCGGCTGCAGCTGCAGTTCGACGCCGTTGATCAGGTCCGGGTACTGCGGTGCGGAGTCCTGGTACCGGAAGTGCACGCCGTTGAACGACAGCGCACCGTGCGGCTCGGCGATCGTCTTCGGGTGTTCCGGGTCCGTGATGGTGTTCTCGGAGTCCATGACCTCGAAGAAGCGGTCGACCGCCGTGCGGGTGTCGAACGTCATCGAGAGCAGGAAGCCGATCGACTCGATCGGGAACCGCAGCACCGTCGCCGTCGCGAAGAACGCGAACAGCTGGCCGACGGTGAGCTGCCCCTGCGATGCGAGCCAGATGCCGGCGAGCAGGCACAGCGCGAACGCGACGTCCGGCACGAGCAGCAGCCACAGCCAGATGCCGGCGATGGCCTTCGCCTTCTTGATCTCGGTGCCGCGCAGGGCTTCGGCCTGCTCGCTGAACTCCTCGAGCTTCGCGCCGCCGCGACCGAACGCCTTGAGCACGCGGATGCCGTGCACCGACTGCTCGACGCTCGTGGCGAGGTCGCCCACCTGGTCCTGGCTGCGGCGTGCGACGGCGGAGTACCGGCGCTCGAACAGCAGGCCGTTGATCCACAGCGGGATCGACGCGATCAGGAAGATCAGCCCGAGGATCCACCCGAAGGTGAACAGCACGACGAAGCCGACGACGATCGTCACGATGTTGACGACGAGCAGGACGACGCCGAAGGCCAGCCAGCGCCGGATCAGCGACAGGTCGGACACGGAACGGGACAGCAGCTGCCCGGACTCCCAGCGGTCGTGGAACGCGACCGGCAGGTCCTGCAGCTTCGCGTAGAGCGAGTTGCGCATGCTCGTCTCGATGCGGGTCGAGGGACGCATCACCAGCCGACGGCGCGAGGCGATGAAGAACGCCTCGAGCACACCGAGGGCGAGCACCCCGAGCCCGGCGGGCCAGATCTGTGCCGAGTCGCGCGACGACAGCGGACCGTCGACGAGCCACTGCAGCACGTAGGGGATTGCGAGCGCCACCAGGGAGGCTCCCATCGCTGCGGCCATGCCGCCGATGAGGCGCCCCTGGTAGGGCTTCACGTAGGGGTAGATCCGCGCGATCGCGCGGAAGGTGGACGGGCGCGCCGTGGTGGGCGACTTGGACATGGTTGCGTCCTCATGCGTCTGCCGGGTCCCCGGGTCGCGCTGCGCGGTGCGTGCTTGCTTGCTTGCTGCTTGCTTGCTTACTGCTTGCTTGCTGCTTGCTTGCTCGCGTCGCGCGGCTTCGGCCTGGAGGCTCGGTGTGGCGTTGCGTGGTGATCATCGGCCGGGCGCGTGGTCGCGTCTCCGCCGTCACTCGCGTGACGTCGGTCGGGCCGGAGGCACCGGGGGAGCGTCGTCCCCCGGGTTCAGGCGGGTGGTTCGCGGACGCCGGTGGTGCTGCGTCGCGGGGCCGTGGGAACGGCCCGACTAGACGGCGGCCGCGACGCGGGGTCGCGGTGCGATCGGGGATCGCCGTGCGGGAGTGGTCCCCACGACGGACACGAGACCTGCGCGGGCGGCCGTCGCCACGGTTCCGGTCATGTTGTCCATCGTCACTCCAGTCGTCGTCTTCGTCACCGTTGTGTCCGCGGTGCCGCCGGTCCCGAGGGATCGTCGGCTGCCTGCCGCGGAGCCTTACAGACTATTCACAGTGACTGTCGCCGCGCAATGGTCTGCCACCGATTGTTCACATCGGTGGACGAAGTGGCAGTGCACATCAGTGGAAGAAGTGGCGCTCGCTCGTGAAGTACATCGTCACGCCAGCAGCCTTCGCCGCAGCGATGACCTCGTCGTCACGGACGCTGCCACCGGGCTGCGCCACCGCACGGACACCGGCGTCGAGCAGCACCTGCAGGCCGTCGGCGAACGGGAAGAACGCATCCGACGCCGCGACGCTGCCGGCAGCCCGGTCACCCGCACGGTTCACGGCGAGGTGGCACGAGTCGACCCGGTTGACCTGGCCCATGCCGACACCGACGCTCGCGCCCTGGTTCGCGAGCAGGATGGCGTTGGACTTCACCGAACGGCTGGCACGCCACGCGAAGGCCAGGTCGGTCAGGGTCTGCGCATCGGCGGGCTCGCCGGCGACGAGGGTCCAGGTGGACTGGTCGAAGCCCGTGAAGCGGTCGGCGTCCTGCACCAGGAACCCGCCGGAGACCTGCTTGACCTCGCGGTCGGCGAGCGCGAAGTCGGCCGGCAGCGTGAGCAGGCGGATGTTCTTCTTGCGCGACAGGACCTCGAGCGCCTCGGGGTCGAACCCGGGGGCGACGACGACCTCGGTGAAGATGTCCTTGACGGTCTCGGCCATGGCCAGGGTGACCGGGCGGTTCGCGGCGATGACCCCGCCGAACGCCGACAGCGGGTCGCAGGCGTGCGCGGCGGCGTGGGCCGAGGCGATCGGGTCGGCGGCGTCGGCCGGGGCGATCGCGATGCCGCACGGGTTGGCGTGCTTGATGATCGCGACGGCGGGCTCGTCGAAGTCGAAGGCCGCGCGGACCGCCGCGTCGGCGTCGACGTAGTTGTTGTACGACATCTCCTTGCCGTGCAGCTGCGTCGCCTGTGCGATACCGGTGCCGTCCGGCGTCGTGTAGAGCGCCGCGGCCTGGTGGGCGTTCTCGCCGTAACGCAGGGTCGCGGACAGCTCGGCACCGACCGACAGGTGCTCGTCGAACGCGCCAGGGGTCCGGATGTCGCCGGAGGTCGTCGGGGCTGCGGCGGCGGAGACGACGTCGCTCGCGAAGTAGGACGCCACCGCGGTGTCGTACGCGGCGGTGTGCGCGAAGGCCTGGGCGGCGAGGCACTTGCGGAGCTCGAGCGTGGTGCCGCCGGCACGCACGGCCTCGACGACCTCGGGGTAGGACGCCGGGGACACGACGATCGCCACGTTCGGGTGGTTCTTCGCCGAGGCACGGACCATCGCGGGGCCGCCGATGTCGACGTTCTCGACCACGGTCGCGGTGTCGGCGCCGGACGCCACGGTCTCGACGAACGGGTAGAGGTTCACCACGACGAGTTCGAACGGCGCGATGTCGAGGTCGGCGAGCTGCTGCTCGTGCGACTCGAGCCGCAGGTCGGCGAGCAGGCCGGCGTGCACCGACGGGTGCAGCGTCTTCACGCGACCGTCGAGCGACTCGGGGAACCCGGTGACGCTCGCGACGTCGGTGACGGCGTACCCGGCGTCACGGATGGTCTGGGCGGTGGAGCCGGTCGACACGATCTCGACCCCGGAGTCGGCCAGTGCGCCGGCGAGCTCGAGCAGGCCGGACTTGTCGCTCACCGAGATGAGTGCACGGCGGACCGGCACCACGTCCCGGTCGCGGTAGAGGCTGGGGTCGGCTGCGTGCACGCTCATGCGCTCGGGGTGCCCTTCAGTTCGGTGGTGCCGTTGGCGATGTCGAGGATGGTCTGGATGAGCAGGCGGCGCTCGACCGGCTTGATGCGGTCGTGCAGCGTCGACTCGCTGTCGCCCGGCAGCACCGGGATGCGCTCCTGGGCCAGGATCGGCCCGGTGTCGACGCCGTCGTCGACCGCGATGACGCTCGCGCCGGTCTGGGTCACGCCGGCGGCGAGTGCGTCCCGCACGCCGTGGGCGCCGGGGAACTCGGGCAGGTACGCCGGGTGGGTGTTGATGATCCCCGGTGCGAACTCGGACACCACGGCCGGGGGCAGCAGGCGCATCAGGCCGGAGAGCACGAGCAGGTCGGGCGACCACGGACGGATCTGCTCCGCCAGGGCCTGCCCCCACTCGGCGCGGGAGTCGTAGCGGGTGAACGGGACCGTGAAGGTCGGGATCGAGAACTCCTCGCCCAGCCCGAGCCCCTCGGCGTCGCGGTCGGCACCGATGGCGACGACACGGGCGGGGTACTCGGCGTCGAAGGTCGCTTCGAGCAGGGCTCGGAGGTTCGACCCGGTACCGGAGATCAGGACGACCAGTTCGAGCACGGCACCAACCCTACCGGGAGGCACGGCGTCGGCGGGCGCGGTTACCGGTCGTCCTTCGGCTGTCGCCACCAGGGCAGTTCGTCCTCGGGGATCTGGTCGGTGACGTCCCACTTCGCCGGTCGGGGCTGCTGCTCCCGCTCCGGTGCGGGCGCCCGGGTGTCGTGGACGACGTCGACGCGGTCCGCCTCAGCGGTCTCGTCCAGGTCGTCCCGGCCGGCGACGAACTCCTCGGTGCTCCACGGGAACGCGGGCTGGGCGTCGGTGGGCACGCGCGGCGGTGCTGCCGCGGGGGCGGTGGCCGTGGGCGGCTCGGGGGCGGGCTGCTGCGGCTCGGCGTCGGAGCCGGTCACGCGGCCGCGCAGTGCACCGGCTCGTCCCCGGACCCCCTCGGCCGCGCCGGCCAGACGGTCGCGCAGGCCGCCCAGGGCTGCTCGTCCGGCACCGCGTCGCACCGGTTCGGGCTCGGCGGCGAGGCGGTCGGCGGCCACCGCGTCGGTCTTCGCCCAGTCGGGGAGCTCGACGTCGTGGTCGGTGTCGCCGGCACGGGGTGGAGGCGTGGGTGCGGAGGCGGGGTCGGGTTCGCGGGCGGGGCGGGGCGGTGTCGCATCGGCCGGCTCGTCCCCGACGACCTCGCTGCCGATCGGCCCGGTCGTGTGTTCGGTCGTCGCGCGTTCGGTCGTCACCCGCGGGCGCGCTGCCGTCGACCCGTCGTGGGACTCCTCGACGACGAAGCGGTGCACGTCGGTGGTCCGTCCGGCCCCGGCCTGGTCGAGCGCGGCGAGCAGGGACCCCTCGCCGAGGTCTGCTCCGGCGCGCGCGGTGTCGTGGTCCTCGTCGGCCTCGTCCGCCTCGGTCCAGCGCTCGCGCCTCCACCCGCCCTCCGGCAGGCGGACGAGGTCACTGCCCGCGGCGAGGGCGATGATCGCCGGCAGGCCGACCTCGAGTGCGGCGAACCCACCGACCGCCAGGGCGTTCGGGCCGACGTCGGCCAGGCGTCCCGGGCCGAACGATCCGGACGACACCCAGGCGATGAGCCCCGTGAGCACGCCGGCGACGAGTCCTGCCGCGACGCCGCCGAACGCACGGTGCAGCGCGGAGTCGGCGGTGCCCAGGGCCCGCACCAACCGGGGCCGCATCGAGCCGCCGATCGCGAACCCGGCGATGACGGGCACCAGGATCCAGACGAGCCCGAAGGTGTGACCCGAGGTCGGCAGCGCGCCGAAGACCGGCAGGCCGGGGATCGGGCCCAGGGTCGTGGCGATCGGGGACACGCTCGACCCGGTGCCGATGGCGAACCCGGGGCCGATCAGCCACGAGGTCGCCCACCCGACGAAGTCCGGCAGGAACGCGAGCTGTCCGACGGTGAGCGCGACGCCGCCGATCACCCCGGCGTGCGACTGCTCGTACAGGGTGATGACCTCGGCGAACGAGGTGAAGAGCAGCAGGCCGACCAGCACCGCGGCCACGCCGACGACCACGGCGGTCGCTGCGGTCCCGGCGCGCAGCCCGAACCCGGCGACGGACCGCCAGACGGCTGGGACGCGGTCGACCAGGTCGATGACCCGCTGGGTGACGGCGTCGGCGGGCATGTCCCGGCGACGACGGCAGACCTCGGACGCGGCGAGTGCGGGGATCCCGAACCAGAGCGCCGGCAGCACCACGGCCTGCCAGAGCGTGGGGTGGGTGGCGGCGGAGGTCGTCGACAGCGCGACGGCCAGACCGAGGAGCGCGACGACGGCGGTGCCGACCAGCAGGCCGGTCGTGCGGTGCTCGGTCTCGGCGAACCGGCGTCCGGCACGGGCGCCGAGCCAGGCGGTCACGACCGCAAACCCGAGGGCCGCCAGGGTGACGTGGATGGGGTCGGCAGCGCCGCTGACCCCGGTGCTCTTGGCGAGTGCGGAACCGAGCAGGAACGAGACGTCGACGCCGTGCCCGACGAGCCAGACGCTGCCGGTGGCCTTCCAGAAGACGTCCCAGTCGACCTGCAGGCCGTACTCGAACCCCCAGAGCAGCGTCAGCGGCACGAGGGCGATCCCGATGCCGACGCCGACCGTCACGACCGCCTCGATCGCGGCGAGCAGAGCGGTTCCCAGGCGGTTCATCGCAGCGAGGATACGTGCCCCTCGCGCGGCCACCCCGGAGCCGCGCGGCTGCCGACGCAAAACACCGGTGTTCGCAGGACGAACACGCGCAAGACGCGGTTCACCCGACGAACACCGGTGTGTTGCGGAACGGGCTGGTCGCTAGCGGGCGGCGACGACCTCGCGCAGCAGCGCGGCGGTCTCGGACGGCGTCTTGCCGACCTTGACGCCTGCGGCCTCGAGCGCCTGCTTCTTCGCCTCGGCGGTGCCGGCCGAACCGGACACGATCGCGCCGGCGTGCCCCATCGTCTTGCCCTCGGGAGCGGTGAAGCCCGCGACGTAGCCGACGACCGGCTTGGTGACGTGCGCCTTGATGAACTCGGCCGCGCGCTCCTCGGCGTCGCCACCGATCTCACCGATCATCACGATGGCCTCGGTCTCGGGGTCGGCCTCGAACGCGGCGAGCGCATCGATGTGCGTGGTGCCGATGACGGGGTCGCCGCCGATGCCGATGGCGGTCGAGAAGCCGAGGTCCCGGAGCTCGTACATCATCTGGTACGTCAGGGTGCCGGACTTCGAGACGAGCCCGATCGGGCCCTTGCCGGTGATCGTCGCCGGGGTGATGCCGACGAGGGACTCCCCCGGGGTGATGATGCCGGGGCAGTTCGGCCCGATGATCCGGGTCGTGCCGCCCTTCGCCTTGGCGTGCGCCCAGAACTCGGCCGAGTCCTGCACGGGGATGCCCTCGGTGATGACGACGACGAGCGGGATCTCGGCGTCGATGGCCTCCGTCACCGCGTCCTTCGCGAACGCCGGCGGGACGAAGACGATCGAGACGTCGGCACCGGTGGTGTCGATGGCCTCGCGCACCGAGCCGAAGACCGGCAGCGACACGTCGCCGTGGGTGACGGTGGTGCCGGCCTTGCGGGCGTTCACGCCGCCGACGACGTTCGTGCCGGCCTTGAGCATCAGGGCGGTGTGCTTCGTGCCCTCGCCGCCGGTGATGCCCTGGACGATGACCTTGGAGTCCTTGTTGAGGAAGATCGACATGGTCAGTCCCTTCAGGCCGCTGCGGCGGCGAGTTCGGCGGCCTGCTCGGCCGCATCGTCCATGGTCGCGGCAACGGTGACGAGCGGGTGCGCTGCCTCCGCCAGGATCCGACGACCCTCTTCCACGTTGTTGCCGTCGAGGCGCACGACGAGCGGCTTGGTGGCCGCGTCGCCGAGGATGCCGAGCGCGGCGACGATGCCGTTCGCGACGGCGTCGCACGCGGTGATGCCGCCGAAGACGTTCACGAAGACGCTCTTCACCTGCGGGTCGCCGAGGATGACGTCGAGGCCGTTGGCCATGACCTCGGCCGAGGCGCCGCCGCCGATGTCGAGGAAGTTGGCGGGCTTCACGCCGCCGTGGCGCTCACCGGCGTAGGCGACGACGTCGAGCGTCGACATGACGAGCCCCGCGCCGTTGCCGATGACGCCGACCTGGCCGTCGAGCTTGACGTAGTTCAGCCCGTGGGCCTTCGCTTTGGCCTCGAGCGGGTCCTCGCTGGCGGTGTCTTCGAGGTCCTTGTGGCCCTCGTGGCGGAAGTCGGCGTTCTCGTCGAGCGAGACCTTGCCGTCGAGTGCCAGGATCTGGCCGTCGCCGGTGCGGACCAGGGGGTTGACCTCGACGAGGGTCGCGTCCTCGCCCTTGTAGACGTCGTAGAGCTTGACGAAGACGTCGGCGACGGCGTCCTGCAGCTCCGATGGGAAGTTCGCCTGCGCGGCGATCTCGAGCGCGGCGGCCTTGTCGATGCCGGTCAGCGGGTCGACCTCGACCCGGGCGAGTGCCTCGGGCTTCTCGACGGCGAGCTGCTCGATCTCCATGCCGCCCTCGACGCTGGTGAGCGAGAGGTAGGAGCGGTTGGCCCGGTCGAGCAGCACGGAGAAGTAGAACTCCTCGGCGATGTCGGCACCCTGGGCGACCATGACCCGCTGGACGGTGTGGCCCTTGATGTCGAGGCCGAGGATGGCCTGCGCGTGTTCGAAGGCCTCGTCCGGGGTCTTCGCGACCTTGACGCCGCCGGCCTTGCCGCGACCGCCGACCTTCACCTGCGCCTTGACGACCACGACGCCGCCGATCTTCGCGGCCGCCGCCTTCGCCTGCTCGGGGGTGTCGGCGATGATCCCCTGCAACACGGGGACGCCGTAGGACTCGAAGAGGTCCCTGGCCTGATACTCGAAAAGATCCACGCTGTTCTTCTTCCCGCACGGTTCGTGCGATCGGCATCGGTTTCCCGGTCGCGCACTCCACATCGAGGGTCGCTCGATGTCGAGACAACGGCCGCCACGCAGCCTAGCGCTGCTCGGTGGACGGCCGGTGCACGGATGCCGGAGCGGGCCGGCTCCGACGGGCGTGAGCCGCTGCGCGCATCGCTGGGACCGGCCTCAGGCTCCCGCTCGGCACTGTGGATCGGTGCACCCCGAACTCCGTACCCGCGCCACCGAGGTCTTCGGCTGGAAGCTCCGCCCCGACCAGGAGTCCGTCATCGACGCGGTCCTCGAAGGCCGCGACGCCCTGGCGGTCATGCCCACCGGTTCGGGGAAGTCGGCGATCTACCAGGTCGCCGGCCTCGGCCTGGACGGGCTCGTCGTCGTGGTCTCCCCGCTCGTCGCGCTGCAGGAGGACCAGGTGGTCGGGCTCGAGCACCATCCGGGTGCGCCCCGCGCCGTCGCCCTGAACGCCACGAAGAAGGCCCGGGACGTCGCCGATGCCTGGGACGCCGTGGCCGCGGGCCAGGTCGGCTACGTGTTCCTGGCGCCCGAACAGCTGGTGAAGGACGACGTGCTCGAGCGACTCCGCGATGCCGGCGTCGCGCTGGTCGCCGTCGACGAGGCGCACTGCATCTCGTCCTGGGGTCACGACTTCCGACCGGACTACCTGGCGCTCGGCGAGGTCGCGGAGCGCCTGGGCCGCCCGCCCGTGCTCGCCCTGACCGCGACGGGCTCCGCTCCGGTGCGGGACGACATCGTCGAGCGGCTCCGCATGCGCGACCCGTTCGTGCTCGCGTCGGGGTTCGACCGACCCGGCATCCGACTCGAGGTCATCCGGCACGCCGAGGACGCCGAGAAGCGCCAGGCCGTGGTCAACCAGGTCGCCGAACTGGACGGGGCCACGGTCGTCTACGTCGCCACCCGCGCCGCGACCACCGAGTACGCCGATGCCCTCGCCACCCGTGGTCGTCGCGCGCAGCCGTACCACGCCGGCATGCGCGTGGCGGAGCGCGAGTCCGTGCACACCGGGTTCCTGGACGGCGACGTCGACGTGGTGGTGGCGACCAGCGCGTTCGGCATGGGCATCGACAAGCCCGACGTCCGGTACGTCGTGCACGCCGACGTCCCGGAGTCGGTCGACGCCTACTACCAGGAGATCGGACGGGCCGGGCGGGACGCCGAACCGGCCGGCGCCACCCTGCACTACCGCGCCGAGGACTTCGGCCTGCGCACGTTCTTCGCGTCCGGCTCCCCCCGCCCCGCATCGGTGCGGGCCGTCTTCGACGCCGTCCCGCCCAGCGGCTCGATCGCCCGTTCCGCGCTCACGGAGGCCTCGGGGCTGTCGGCCCGCACCGCCGGCCGTGCGCTCAACGCCCTGCTCGACGCCGGCGCCCTGCGAGACGACGTCGACGGTGTCTCCCGGATGCCGGACGGCCCCCGGGACGCCGACCGCGCGGCTCGCGCCACCGCCGACCGAGCCGCCGAACGGGAACGGGTCGAGGAGTCCCGCATCGCGATGATGCGCCAGCTCGCCGAGACGACCGCGTGCCGCCGGCAGTTCCTGCTCGGCTACTTCGGCGACGAGCTGCCGGAGCCGTGCGGCAACTGCGACACCTGCTCGTCGGGCACGGCACGCGACGCCTCCGCCCACGTGGCCGACGGTGCGAACGACGCCGTCTGGCCACCGGATGCCCGCGTCGAGCACGCGGAGTGGGGCACGGGCGTGGTGATGAGCACGGAAGAGGACCGCATCACGGTGTTCTTCGAGTCCGCCGGTTACCGCACCCTCGCACTCGCCGACGTCGAGGAACGCGACCTGCTCGAACGCGTCTGACAGCGGCACGGACGGAGCACGGACGGAGCACACCGGCGGCCAGCGCACCAGCGCAGCCGACCCGGGCGGGGAAGGCGCGGCCGCTCGACCACCCGTCGGCGACCGCGCTCCACTCCCCCGAGCATCGGCGATGCTGCCGTGACGGCGTGACCGGGAGGTGACGCCCGGGTGAACACGACACGAAACCGGACAGCCGCCAAGCACCCGCGGGTAGGCAGGAAGCCCGCAACGGAAAGGAACCACCATGAGCGACCCCGGCATCAGCCCCGTCGACGACTTCGACTCCCAGCAGCGTCGCGACGACGACATCGACCGTGAGCACGTCGGCCCGTACGAGGTGGACGAGGCCGAGGAGTCGCTCGAGACCGTCACGAACGACGCGGTCGCCGGCGAGACGGTGGAACCGCAGCCCGGTGACGGCTCCGACGACGGTCCCACCGGCGGATCCCCGCGCGAGGGCTCGCCCGACCTGTGGGAGCAGGACGAGGAGCGCCCGGACCTCGGCGGCGACCTCGGCACGAAGCCGCTCTGACCAGGCTCCCCCGGAACACGGCTCGGTAGCATCGGGCCGTGTTCCGACGAGTCCGTGCCAGCGTCCGCAGCATGCCCTCGGCGGCGCGGCTGCTGGCCGTCGCGGTGATGCTGCTGGTCGCCGCCGCGGCGCACCTCGCCGCCCGCTCGGAGCCCGGTGGCCGCTGGGTCCCGCTGCTCGTCGCCGGCGTCCTCGGCGCGCTGGTCACCGGTTCCCCGACCCGCCTCTGGCCGCTCCCCGCGATCTGGCTCGTCGCGACGCTCCTCGCCCTGACCGGTGACGCGCCCGTCGACCCCGCCTCCGCACGGGTCGCCGTGATCGTCGGCGGAGTCGCGCTCCTGGTGGCGATCGCTGTGGACCTGCGACCCGTCCTGCGGGCGCGACGCCGACGGGGTGCGGCGTGACCACCCCAGGGCCTGGAGGCGCGGCGCACGGCCCGCACCGGGCCTCCCGTCCGTCTCCTGCGCACGTCCACGGCCGTCACCTGCGTCGGTTCCTCGCCGACAGCACACCCGTGGCCGCGGGCGGCCGCGCCATCCTGCTGCAGATCGCCGACCCGGTCGTCGCGGCCGGTGTCCGACGGCACTCGGACTTCGCCCGGCGACCCCAGCAGCGGCTCGCCCACACCCTGATGTTCATCTACGCCGTCGTCATCGGCACGGAGTCCGACTCGGCGACCGCGACGGGCTTCGTCAACCACGCGCACGGGCCCGTCGCCGGCGCCGACGACGTCGACCGGCAGCTCTGGGTGGCCGCGACCCTGTTCGACTCCGCCCGGCGGGCGCACGACCTGTTCGGCACGAAGGTCTCCGCTGCCCGGGCCGAGCAGGTCCTCGCCGCCTACGCGCCGATCGCGACCGCGCTGCGGGTGCCAGCGGAGCGCTGGCCGACCTCGGTGGCGGCGTTCGACCGGTACTGGCAGCAGACGCTCGACGGACTGCAGGTCACCGACGACGCCCGCGGGGTCGTCCGTGACCTGCTGCACCCGCGGTTCGCGCCGCGGTGGGTGCGGGCGGCGATGCCCCTCGTGCGCATCGTGACCGTGGGGATGCTGCCGGAACCGGTGCGCACGGCCTACGGCTTCGCGTGGGGGCGGCGCGAGGAGCGGCGCTTCCGGCGGACCGTGCGGGTGGTGGCCGGGGTGCGGGCGCTCGTGCCGCGGGCGCTGCTGCGGGTGCCGGGGCCGGTGCTGCTGTGGGCGATGCGGCGGACCGCCGAGCGACGCAGCGCGGCTGGTGGGGCTGGTGGCGCCGGTGCTGGTGGCGGTGGCGGTGCTGGTGCTGGTGCTGGTGCTGGTCAGCCTGCGAGCACGCGCACGGCGTAGTCCCCCACCATCACGACGTCACCGGGCCGGGCGATGACCTGCGCACCGCCCACGCTGGGTTCCTGGGCACCGGACGCGCGCACGACCACGGTGCCGTTCGACGAACCGAGGTCCTCGACAACCAGGCCGCCGTCACCCGTCGGCCGCATCGCGGCGTGCTCGCGCGACACCGACTTCCCCGGGTCGTCGAGCAGGACCGCTCGTCGCCCCGGCGCGGTCGGGACGCGTCGCCCCACGACCACGGGCTGGTCGAGCGGGACGACGTTGCCCGGGGCGATCTCGAGCACGAGGCGCGGCACGACCCCGATCGTGGGCAGCGGCTGCTCGGTCTGGACGACGGCGTCGGGTTCGTCGTCCGACACCGGGGCAGCGGGCAGCACCCAGGCGCGGGACAGGTAGCCGGCCTGCCGGTCGCGCTCGACGTCTGCACGCGTGACCGCGGGGCGCTTCGGCCCCTCGTCGTCCTTGCGGCGTCGTGCCACGGTGTCCCCCTTCATCATGGAGATCGTTCAGGAATGGTGCGGGCTGCAACGGGATCAAGTATGGTCGAGAAGCGCCGGGGGGCTCCCGGTACTTCACATACGCATCGGGAGGGCATGCGCCATGGCCAATGTCAACGTCACCTACGACGATCTTCGCAACCAGGCTTCGCAGCTTCGCAACGGCCAGAAGGCCATCGAAGACCAGCTGAGCCAGCTCAAGAGCCAGATCGACAACCTCGTCTCGTCGGGCTACGTCACCGACAAGTCCTCGAA
The DNA here is from genome assembly GCF_001864905.1 of Curtobacterium sp. MCBA15_007. Lineage (NCBI taxonomy): Bacteria > Bacillati > Actinomycetota > Actinomycetes > Micrococcales > Microbacteriaceae > Curtobacterium > Curtobacterium sp. MCBA15_007. The sequence continues at coordinate 519,783 of NZ_MJGM01000001.1, read as the reverse complement.
GGCCTTCGACTCGACGTACTCGGAGTTCAACTCCGGTGCGACGCAGACGGTCCAGGCCATCGACGGCATGGCCGGGTTCCTCGAGAGCGCGGCGAACACGCTCGAGTCGACCGACGAGCAGCTCGCGTCCAGCATCGGCTGAGACCGGCTCTGAACGGTGGTGGCCGGCGTCTTCGGACGTCGGCCACTCCTCTCAGTATTACCACGTGACACCGGGGGAAGAGGAAGACATTGGCAGGCGGGACTCTGCGCTACCAGGGCGCGAAGATGCAGTCGCTCTGGAGCGACCTGAACGCGGTGAAGAACGAGTTCGACCACGCGGACCAGCACTCGGGTGACGCGGCGGACGCCGTTGGGCATGCCGCACTTGCGAACCGCATCCGGTCGTTCTCATCGGGGTGGGACAGTCACCGACGCGAACTCAGCGATTCCATCGAGAAGCTCGCGAAGCTCGCACTGAACGTCGATGGCGCCTTCGACGACACCGAATCGGAACTCGTCAAGTCGATTGCGAGCGAGAAGTGAGCGCGCTCGTGGCAGGTCCTACGGGCGATCCCGTTGCCGTTCAGGACATGGCGCAGCGCTACCACCAGATCGCTACCGCGATCAGCGACGCGGCCAGCACCCTCAAGCGACTGGACGGCTCGGATTCGGAGAGCAAAGCGGTCACCGCCTTCCTGAAAAAGGCAGGCGACCTCGCCGACAAGCTCGGGCGCGCCGAAGGCCGCTACTCGGGCACCGGAGACGCACTGTCCGAGTACGCGACGGCGCTCACTACGGCGATCGACGAGGCATCCAGTGCCACTCGGCTGCACGATCAGAGCGAAACCGAAGCGCAGTCCTCCAGCCGCTCCCATGACCGCTACCAGGACCTCGCGAACAGCTCCACCGATCCCGATCAGCAGCAGGAGTACCAGACACTCGCGGACACGCAGCGGTCGCGGGCCGATGGAGCACGAGCAGACGCGACCCAGGCCGCGAGCAGCATGCTTGCCGCCTTGGAAGGGCTCGATACTGCCGCGCAGCGCGCCATAGCGAAGATCGACGACAGCGTTGACGACGGCCTGAACGACAGCGCGTGGGACGACTTCAAGCAGTGGATGAAAGACAACGACGAGTGGATCTCGGTCGTCCTGAAGGTCGTGCAGTTCGCGGCGACGGTCCTCGCGATCGCTGCGCTGCTGTTCCCGTTGACGTCGTGGCTCGGAGCCGCCGCGCTCATCCTCATGGGTACGGCGTTGGTAGGCGACACCGCCAAGGCAGCGGCTGGTACCGGTTCCTGGGCGGACGTCGGACTCGACCTGGTCGGCATGGCGACGTTCGGTACTGGCAAGCTCGCCGTGTCGGCTGGTCGGACCGCGGTGTCAGAGGTAGGGATGTCGCGTGTCGGATCGCTCGTCCGAGGCGGGGACGACGTCGCGAACGCCGTCGTCCGGGTGAACCGGAGCTTCGAACGAGTCGCGAGCGAGGGGCTCCGTCCCTGGTACCGGTTCGCCGCGGCCGGTGACGAGGACATCGCTCAGATGGCGCAGTGGCTCAACCGCTCCCGTGTCGGCGCTGCAGGGCAGAGCGCCGAAGCGGTTGCGAAACTCCAGACCTGGATCCGAGTCGGGACCGGCGCGGGGTGGACCGGGATGGCGCTCGACGGGGGCGGATGGCTCAAGGACTACGTTCCCGCATGGAACGACTTGGCCAAGAAGACGACCTTCCGGACAGGCGCAGCGTGGTAGCAGCTGAGGCTGTCGCGAGATCGTACGCGATCGCCCTCCCTGCGGGCTGGATGCACATCCCTGTTCTGGATCGCGACAGCATGCTCGACCTGGTCGGGACCGTAGCGACCGCGCCGGACGAGCCTGGTTGGCGCGCTGCCGTCGGTACCCAGTTCGACACGGCGCTGGCGAGCGACCCGGACCACCGGCTCCTCGACACTTACATGACGCAAGGGCCGATCCCCACCACTGCCATCGCAGCGAACATCACTGTTGCGAAGGTCGAGGTGACCGCTTCGTCCGGGCACAGCCCTGAGGAACTCCTGCTCGCTCGGATGGCGAGAGGTCGTGCACGAGTCAGGTCGGTAGGAGGCTCGGTCTGCGTCGTCGACGATGCTCCACTCGACCCCGATGAGCCGGTGCAAGACGGCGTACAGGTCCTGGCCCGTCAGACGGCGCTGGTCCAGGTGCCAGGCAACGACACGTTCCTGCTGGGGCTGGTCTTCACGGTGGTGAGTGCCGTGACGGACGAGCACGGCCTCGACGCCGTGACCGCCGTGGTGCGTTCACTCACCGAGTTGTTCGATGCGCTCCTCGGGACGTTCCGTTGGCTCGACGGTGACGGCACCGTGATGTCCGCTGCCGACAGGGGACCAGCATGAATTCGCGAATCGCCACCGGAGTCGTGGTCGCTAACGTTGGACCCGAGTGGATCCTCGTACCCGGACGGGAGTCCTTCGCTTCCCCGGAGTTGCTGCAGGACTGGGCCGCGTCCACCGCACGGGCCAAGACACTCGCACGGCCCGAGGCCTTCGAGTGGCTCTCCCTGTCACTCACGGCAGTTGCCGCATCGAGCAACCCCGACGAACTCCGCGCCGTCTACTTGCCCTCCGCGGACGCGGACCTCGCCCTCGTCCGCGTCATCGCTGCCGGTCACGACACCGACACCGGAGACCTGGCTCTGGCCGTCGGGGTAGAAGACCCGGCAGCCATCGAGACCCCGATCGTCGAGCCCTTCACCGCGGCCGGCCTCGGAGAGGGTGTCCGCGCGGTGCGGTTCCACGTCGGGGGCGAAGACCGCTCCGTGACCGGGATCGTCTCGTACGCGTTCGCCGTCGCCGGGACTGTTGTCCGCGTGTCGTACGCCGACGCCGACCTCACCCGACTCACGAACCTGTCCGCGATCGTGGACGACTTCGTCGGAGCGATCACGATGCAATACGGTGAGCCACCGACCAGATGAGCGCGATGAGGAGCGGAATGCAGATCGCAGCCCCGGGGACCCATGAGACGTGGCTTCCCGTCCCGAACGACCTCGGCGGCGCGCCCGTCAAGAAGATCATGAAGTGGGCGCAACCGGCCGTGCGCGACGTCCTCCCCGGTCGCCTCTTCAGCCCGCATCCGAAGCAGATGTTCCTGCAGACGCTGCTGGGGTCGGTCGCGCAGGCAACCGAACCGAACGAGCAGTACTTCGTCCACCTCGCCGAACTCCCGGAAGAGGTGCTCATGGTGCGGGTGCGCTGGGAACCAGCCGAGCAAGACGTCTCCGCACAGCTCCGACGGCTCGTCGGTCCGGGCAACAGCACCGACGTCGAGATCGATGTCGCGGAGCCCGCCGTCATCACCCCAGGGGTTCAGGGGCTGCGCGCCGCGTTGAACCGTGCCGGGGAGCGAGTCGGCTGGGTTGCGGCGTTCGTGGTCGACGGCCTCGCGACACAACTCCGGATGGAGCTTCCACCAGAATTCATCCCGTCGCTCGAACCCGACGTCGAGTCACTCGCGCGTTCGCTCCGTGCGCAGTAGCGGTACCAGCCGAGGGTGTCGTCGAGGATGACGAGAACGTATCGTTTCCTCGACATCACGGACCGGAAGATGTCTCGTCGGGCGCAGGCCTGGACGCTTGCATCATTGACCGCGTTCGGGCTGACCGCGGTCTGCCTGTGGATCACGTTCCCGACCGACGGCACGCCGGAACGGAGCCGAATTGCCCTCTGGTGCACGTACGGCGCAGTCGGCTTCGGCTACTTCTGGGCCCTGGTCCTCGCCGAGCGGCCTGCTCGTCGGCAATTCCTCTCCGCTTCGTCGACCATCGTCGGCAGCCACATCGTCCTGGTGACGGCCCTCGACTTCACAGTCGTTCCGCCTGGCCGCCGGTTCGCGGTGGCGCTGGAAACGCTCGCGATCGGTCCGGGTCTCGGGATCGGGATCGCCTCGGCCGCGATCGTCGCGCTCATCGTCGTCGGAGCGATCATCATCGCCCTCGTCAGCGCGACCTTCATGTTCATCCAGGCCGCGCGTCTGCCGCGAGCCGACGCGCGTCGACGCATCCGCGCGTTCTCGGCAGCGGGTGCTGTGCTCGGCGGTGCGCTGATTGTCCTCTGCTCCGCCATCGCCCCCGACCCACCGGGCGTCGAGGTATCCCATCCCGGTCGCGGAGCCGGTGGGATGAGATTGGTCTCGCTCTTCCTGCAGTCGTTCGGGATCATCGGGATCCGGCCGGGGTGGTTCCCGATCAGCGTGGTCGTCCTGTTCGTCCTGTCGCTGGTCCTCGTGCTCCAGTTCCTCACGCGCCCGATGTGGCTTCCCCGAGCTGCCGATACCAGGAAGGTGCCCAGGAAATGACTCGACGCCGCAGGCGGAACACGCCGAAGAACCCGTGGTGGTCGTTCACACGCGACGCCCTGATCGTCCTCGCCATCGGCGTCGGCCTGTCGTTCCTCCCCGGCGGCAAGTACGACGTCGGTCCGTGGAACGGGGAGACGGCATGGCTCGTCCGGTACATCTCGTGGGCAGTCGCCGCTGGCCTCGGCGTTGCCATCGGGAGCCGACACATCCGCGGGGCACGGCGGTGATTCTGCGCCCGACGCACGACGTGACCGGCCTCGATTCCTCCACCGCGCCTCCACTCTGCAATCGGTGTCCACAGGAACGACCGGACCGTGCCTGCCGGACCGGGGAACCTGCGAGAATCAGGCCATGAGCGGCAGCATGACGCTGCGGGGGGCTTCGTCCGACCACCGCGCTGCGACCACGACGACCACGATCTCCGGTGCGGGGCGCTCCACGTGCGCCTGACGTTCACTGCGAGCCACCTTCCGTCGAATGCCTCTGCCGACTTCGTGGTGGAGTGCGACGAGGACACCCTGCTCGGCGAGATCGTCGAGGTCGTCGCCAAGCGGCTCGGCCAGGGAGCCTCGTCGATCGTGGACGTCGCGGTCGACTCCGTCCCGACCACCCCGCACGCGCGCATCGGTGATGGTGTGCTGCTCGAGGGCGCTCGGCTGACGTTCGGGGCACCGGCTCCGGTGCTGCCCTTGCCCGGTGACCTGCCGAGCGTCCGCATCGTCGGCGGTCCGGGTGCCGGCACCGTGGTGGTGCTCGACGCGGGCATCGCCCACGTCGGTTCCGCGCCTGATGCGACGGTGCCCCTGCCGGACCGCACCGCCCCGGAGTACGCCGCGATCCTGCGGCTCGATCTCAACCGTCGGTTCACGATCACCCCGACCGAGGGCTCCACGGTGCTGGTGGACCGCACCGAGGTCGACGACGAGACCCCGGTCGAACCGGGCAGCATCGTCACCATCGGCGACACCCTGCTGTCGGTCGCGGTGCCGGACGCCGACCGAGCGGCGATCACCCTGACCGCCGGTGGCGGCTCGCTCGACTACACCCGGCCGCCACGGCTCCTGCCCGAGGACCACCCGTCCGTCTTCAAGCTGCCGGCCGTGCCGGCGCAGCAGTCGCGGCGCTCCATCCCGATCATCGCGGCGCTGGCGCCGCTCGGCATGGCTGCCGTGATGATCTCGATCTTCCACAACGTCGCGTACCTCGCGTTCGGTCTGATGTCGCCGATCATCATGTTCGGCAACGCCTGGTGGGACCGCCGGAACGGCAAGAAGACCCACAAGCAGCGCGTCGCCGAGTACGAGGAGACGAAGAAGGCGGTCGAGGCGGACGCCCTGGAGGCAGTGGTCCGGTACCAGCGTGAGCTGCGGACGAGCGCGCCCGACCCCGCAACCGTGCTCGACGTCGCGTTGCGGCGTCGTGCCCGCCTGTGGGAGCGGCGCCGGACCGATCCTGACTACCTGACGCTGCGCGTCGGCACCGCTGACGTGCCGTCCGGCGTCGTGCTCGAGGACCCAGCGGCGCTCGAGCACCGTCGTGCGGTCGACAAGCTGGCAGAGGACGTGCCGGTGATCGTCGACCTGGGCGGGCAGGGCGTCGTCGGTGTCGCGGGTCGTGACGAGCACACGCGGCACCTGACGTCGTGGTTCGTGGCGCAGCTCGCGGTGCTCCAGAGTCCCCGTGACACGCAGTTCGTCGTGCTGACTGACGCCCGGTCGGACGATGAGTGGGCGTGGTTGCGGTGGATCCCCCAGGCCCGGCCGGGCTTCGGGCAGGACGCGGTGATCGCGATCGGCAACGACGCCGAGACGCTCGGCGCCCGGGTGGCCGAGGTCGGTCAGCTGATCGATGCGCGACAGCGGGCGATGCGTGAGTCCAACATGCGCGGCATCCCCGGTCCGGACGTCGTCGTCGTGCTCGACGGCGCCCGGCGGCTCCGAGCACTGCCCGGCCTGATCCGCATCCTCAAGGAAGGGCCGGCGGTGGGTGTCCGGGCGATCTGCATCGAGGAAGAGGCCCGGCTGCTGCCCGAGGAGTGCTCCGTCGTCGTCACCGTCGGACCGGAACGCATCCGGGTGGCTGCGCAGCGCCAGGCGACGGTCACCGACGTGCGGCCGGACCGGATCCCGGACGGCTGGTTCGAGACCGTCGCCCGCGCGGTCGCGCCGATGGTCGACGCCGACGACGAGAGCGACGCCGGCGGACTGCCCACCTCGTCGCGGTTGCTCGACGTCATGCTGCTCGAGCCGCCGACGGCCCGTGCGATCACCGGGAAGTGGTCGGTGCGACCGCGCACGACCGAGGTCGTCGTGGGCGAGAGCCTGGACGGCCCGTTCGCGTTCGACCTGCGGAAGGACGGCCCCCACGGCCTCGTCGCGGGCACCACTGGTTCGGGCAAGTCGGAGCTCCTGCAGACGATCGTCGCCTCGCTCGCGGCGACGAACACCCCAGAGGGCATGAACTTCGTCCTCATCGACTACAAGGGCGGGGCGGCCTTCCGCGACTTCGCACCGTTGCCGCACACCGTCGGCATGGTGACCGACCTCGACACGCACCTGGTGGAGCGAGCGCTCGAGTCCCTGGGCGCGGAACTCCGCCGCCGCGAGCACCTGTTGGCCGATGCGGCAGCGAAGGACATCGAGGACTACCTCGACCGCCTCGGTCGTGGTGAGCCGCTGCCGCCGATGCCGCGGCTGCTCATCGTCATCGACGAGTTCGCGAGCCTGGTGCGGGAGCTGCCCGACTTCGTCACCGGCCTGGTGAACATCGCCCAGCGCGGTCGGTCCCTCGGCATCCACCTGATCCTCGCCACGCAGCGTCCGACCGGTGTCGTCTCGAACGACATCCGCGCGAACACGAACCTGCGGATCGCGCTGCGGGTCACCGACTCGAGCGAGAGCACCGACGTGATCGACGCCGGCGACGCGGCCCAGATCCAGAAGAGCACCCCCGGCCGCGGGTACATCCGTCTGGGTGCCGGAGCTCTGCTGCCGTTCCAGTCGGGCCGCGTCGGTGGCCGTCGCCCCGGGCAGTCGACCCAGCGCAAGCAGGTCTGGGCCGGTGCCGTCTCGTGGTCGGCGCTCGGCACTGCACCGCCCGCACCGCCGAAGTCCGAGGTGCAGCACACCGACGAGCGAACGGACCTGCAGGAGCTCGTCGGCGCTGTCACCGCGGCCGCAGCGGAACTCGGCGGTCCGGCTCCCTACCGCCCCTGGCTCGATGCCCTGCCGGAGACGCTGCTCTTCACCGACCTGAACGACCGCGCGTGGGAACTCGACGACAGCACTGCCACGGATGCCAGGGTCGGGCCGCTCCCGTTCGCGCTGCAGGACTTCCCGGGCGAGCAGGCGCAGCGGGTGCGCAGCCTCGACCTCGACTCCGACGGGCACCTGTACGTCGTCGGCGCCCCGCGGAGCGGCCGGTCGCAGGTGCTGCGGACGCTCGCGGCGGCCATCGCCCGGAACACCTCGGCCGCCGACGTCCACGTGTACGCGCTCGACTGCGGCAACGGCGCGCTGCTGCCGATCCAGGCGCTCCCGCACGCCGGTGCCGTCGTCCAGCGAGTCCAGACCGAACGAGCCCAGCGGCTGCTGACCAAGCTGACCCAGGAACTCGCTCGGCGCCAGCAAGTGCTCGCCGACGGTGGTTTCGCCAGCATCGTCGAGCAGCGTGCCGCGGCCGTCGTCCCGGCGGAACGCCTGCCGCACATCGTCTTCATGCTCGACCGCTGGGAGGGCTTCGTCGGCTCACTCGGCGAGCTCGACCACGGCGCTCCGACCGACCAGGTGATGACACTGCTGCGCGAAGGCGCCAGCGTCGGGATCCACCTGGTCGTCACCGGGGACCGACAGCTGCTCTCGAGCCGGATGGCCACCCTGGTGGAGGACAAACTCGTCCTCCGGCTGTCGGACCGGGGCGACTACGGACTGGCGTCGCTGAACCCACGCAAGCTCCCGGAGCAGGTCCCCGACGGACGCGCGTTCGCCTCCGAGTCCGCGACGGAGACCCAGATCGCGCTGCTCGCCGCAGCCGGCACCGGGCAGTCGCAGGCCGCCGCCATCACGGCGCTCGCGACCTTCGCGACGGAACGCGACCGAGCCGTCGAACGCGCCCGACGTCCCTTCCGCGTCGACCAACTGTCCGGCCCCGTGCCGTTCGACCGTGCGTGGGAGATGCGCGACGACGACGCCGGCCTGTTCGGTCTGGTCGGCATCGGCGGCGACGACCTCACCGCGATCGGGCCTGACCTGGCCGCGGCCGGTTCGTTCGTCGTCGGGGGCCCCGCGAAGTCCGGACGCAGCGCCGTCCTGCTCTCGATGACCCGTTCGGTCCTGCGCGAGGGCGGCGAGGTCGTGCTCGTGACCCCGCGACAATCCCCCTTGCGCGGGCTGGCGGCGGAACCGGGTGTCCTGGCGGTGCACGAGGGTGCCGATCTGACCGAGGACGACCTCGCACCCCTGTTCGACGGGCAGCCTGGTCGACGCGTCCTGGTGATCGACGACGCCGAGCTCGTCAAGGACGCGCCGGCGAAGAGCTGGCTGCAGGGGTTCGTCAAGCGGGCGGCCGACAACGGTCAGGCGATCGTCGCCGCCGGACTGACCGCCGAGTTCGGTGTCGGGTTCACCGGCTGGCAGGTCGACATGAAGCGCAACCGCTCGGGTGCGCTGCTGAGCCCACAGGCGATCACCGAGGGGGACCTCCTCGGCATGCGCCTGCCACGGAGCAGCATCGTCGAGCGCGTCCAGGTCGGCTCGGCACTCGTGCACCTCGGCGACGGTGCACTCGTGTCGGTGCAGGTCCCCTCCCCGTGATCACACCGGAACAATAATTGTCACACTGACAATTACCGTGGTACGGTCGAGCCATGGCAGTCGAACTCAGCACCTGGGACGCCCAGGGCAACCAGACGACACCGACGTTCTGCACCATGCGGTTCCCCGCCGGTGAAGCCCACGTCAAGGTCGCGAACGACACCGCCGAGCCGGGGGGCCTCACCGAGATCGCGACCCTGCGCGGCACGAACGGCGACGACCTGATCATGCTCGGCATGTGGGCGGACGCCGTGCGACAGCGCGGTTCGAAGTCCGTCGCGCTCGTCCCCTACCTGCCCGGAGCCCGGCAGGACCGTGGCCTGCCGTTCGGCGCGAAGGTCTACGCCGACATCCTCAACGGCTTCCACGTCGACCAGGTCATCGCGTTCGACCCGCACTCGCCGGTCATCGTCGGCCTGGTCGACAACCTCACCGTCGTCACGAGCGAACAGGTCGTCCGAGACGCGGTGGTCGGGGCATCCGAGCACGGCGGTGGCGACCCGTACACCGGCATCATCGCCCCGGACAAGGGCGCGGTCCCCCGGGCGACCGCGGTCGCCCGGGCATGCGGCCTGCCGGTGTACCGCGCCGAGAAGCACCGCAACCCCGACACCGGCAAGCTCGACGGCTTCACCTGCGAACCGCTGCCGGAAACCGGCCGGTTCCTGGTGGTCGACGACATCTGCGACGGTGGCGGCACGTTCATGGGCCTCGCCGGCTCGACGGGACTGCCGAAGGAGCGGCTCAGCCTCTGGGTCTCGCACGGTGTCTTCTCCGGCCGGGCAGCGCAGCTCGCCGACCACTTCGGCGAGATCGTCACCACCGACTCGTACCCCGCGCAGAACGCCATCGACGGCCTGCGCACGATCGCACTCACCCCCTACCTGACGGAGCAGATCCGATGACCCAGACCGCGCCCGCAACCACCGCCGGAGCCAACGCGACCGGCACTGCCGCCGGCCTCGAACCCCGCATCACCACGGCGAGCCCGATCGCGCCGCTGCTGGCCGTCGACGGGTACAAGCACTCGCACCGGCAGGTCTACCCCGCGGGCACCACCCGGATCCTGATCAACTGGACGAACCGGTCGAACGCGCACATGCCCGAGTCGACGCACGCCGTGGTCTTCGGGCTGCAGGCGTTCATCCAGCGCTCGCTCGTCGAGGCCTGGGCGCCGTTCTTCGCCGCGGACGAGGACGAGGTCGCCCGACTGTTCGAAGAAGCCCTGCAGGGGTACTTCGGCCCGAACCACATCGGCACCGACCACGTCCGCGCCCTGCACCGCCTGGGTTACCTGCCGCTCGAGATCCGTGCCCTGCCCGAGGGCACCCTCGCCCCGATCGGCGTAGCAACCCTGACCGTCGAGAACACGATCGACGAGTTCTTCTGGCTGCCCAACTACATCGAGACCGCCCTGTCCGCATCGATCTGGCACCCGTCCACGGTCGCGACCAAGGCGCTCGCCTACCGCGACCTGATGGAGGACTGGGCAGCGCGCACCGGTGCCGTCCCGGCCGGCATCGACTTCGCCGCGCACGACTTCTCGTTCCGCGGGCAGTCGAGCATCGAGTCGGCTGCGGCGGGCGGGGCGGGCCACCTGCTCTCGTTCCTCGGCACCGACTCGATGCCGTCGCTCGACTTCATCGACCGGTACTACCCGGGCGACAACGGGCTGGTGGCAGCGAGCGTCCCCGCGACCGAGCACAGCGTGATGTGCGTCCGTGGTGCCGACGGGGAGCTCGCGACGTTCGAGCAGATCCTCGACGTCTACCCGACGGGCATCGTGTCGGCGGTCAGCGACGGCTTCGACCTGTTCAAGGTCGTCACCGAGACCCTCCCGGCCCTGAAGGACCGCATCACGGCCCGCGACGGCAAGCTCGTCATCCGACCCGACTCGGGCGACCCGGTCGAGATCGTCACCGGCACCGTGCACGGCGTGGACGAGGCCGAGTTGCTCGCCCCCGGGCGCAGCCACGAGGAGAAGGGCGTCGTCGAACTGCTCGACGAGATCTTCGGCCACACCGTGAACGACCAGGGCTTCAAGGTCCTCGATCAGCACATCGGCGTCATCTACGGCGACAGCATCACGCTCGACCGGGCGCAGCGCATCTACGAGCGCCTCGCCGCGAAGGGCTACTCGAGCGACAACATCGTGCTCGGCATCGGGTCGTACACGTACCAGTACATGACGCGCGACAACCTCGGCAGCGCCGTCAAGGCGACCTGGGCGCTGGTCGACGGCGAGCCGGTCGACATCCAGAAGGACCCGAAGACGGGCAGCGGCAAGAAGAGCGCGAAGGGCCGCATCGCCCTGCACCGCGACGAGACCGGCGAGATCCGGCAGACCGACCAGGCCACGGCCGAGGACGAGGCGACCAGCCTGCTCCAGCCGGTGTGGATCGACGGACGGTTCACGCGCCTCCAGTCCTTCGCCGACGTCCGGCAGACGCTGCGGGACGAACGTGCGGCCCGCGCCGCCCGCCGGACGACCATCGCGTGACGGCCGCCGGACCGGCGACCCGCGGCCAACCGCTCATCGCGATCGACGTCGTCCCGGTGTCGTTCGCGGGGGCGGACGGCCTGCGGGTCGCCACCGCGCGTCGGGCCTACGCCCCGTACGCCGGACTGGAGGCCCTGCCCGGCGTGCTCCTGGACGGCACCGAGATCCTGGCGGACGGTGCGCGGCGCGCGCTGCGCACCAAGACCGGGATCGACGCGGCCGCGGTCCGCCACCTGGCGCAGATCGGCGCGTTCGACGGACCCGACCGCGACCCGCGGAGCGCCGCGATCAGCATCGCGTTCCTGGCGGTCGTCGAGCCGGGCACGGACTCGACGGCGACGTGGCACGCCGCCGCGGACCGCCCCCTCGCGCTGCCCTTCGACCACGACCGGATCGTCGACGCCGCGCTGGAGCACGTGCGACTGCGGTGCTGGTCGGACGTCCCCCTGACGCGTGCGCTGCTCGGATCGCCCTTCACCACGGCGGACGCCCGTCGGCTGCTCACCGCGCTGACCGGCGCGAGCCCGGACCCGGGCAACCTGAACCGGATGCTCCGGACGAACCCGGTGCTCAGCCGTGTCGACGCCCCCGCCGCGGCCGGTCCCCGCGGGGGTCGTCCCCCGGCAGCCTGGACGTGGAGCGCCTGAGCACGGTTGGGTGGAGGCATGTCCTCCTCCCTGTCCGGTGACGATTCCCTGCAGCTGCCCGAGTTCGACGCTCCCCCGGCATCACCCCTCGACCTGGCCCGACAGTGGCTCGAGGCCGCCGACGAGCGCGACGTCTCCGAGCCGAGGTCGATGACCCTCGCCACCGCCGGCGCCGACGGTCGGGTGAGCGCCCGGACGGTGGACGTGAAGCGCCTGGACGACCGCGGGCTGGTGTTCGGCACCTCGACCCTGAGCCCGAAGGGACGCCAGCTCGCCGAGAACCCGCATGCAGCACTGCAGGTCTACTGGCGCGAGACCATGCAGCAGCTGCGGTTCGAGGGCCGGGCGGTGCAGCTCTCCGACGACGAGTCCGACGCGCTGTTCGCCGACCGCTCCCCGAAGTCCCGCGCGGCGACCGCGATCGCCGACCAGTCCGACGTGCTCGAACCGCGGACCCTGCAGGACCTGATCGACGACGCGAACGACCTGCTCGACGAGACCGACGACGCCGTGCCGCGGCCGGCCGGCTGGGTGGCTTGGCGACTCGAACCCGACGTCGTCGAGTTCTGGCACGGCAGCCGTGACCGGATGCACCGCCGGCTGCAGTACGTCCTCGCCGACGCTGCGTGGTCGGCCACCCGCCTGCAGCCCTGACGTCTCGCGCATCGCGAGCGCCGGCGCCCCCTACCGCCCGATCGGGTTCGGCATCGCGCCCGCCCGGATGAGCGACGACGACTGGTCGGCCAGGTCCACCATCGACAGGGTGTTCCGCAGCTGCAAGCGGTTCAGGCACGAGTGCTCGAACGTCGGCACCCGCAGGTCCAGGGGTCGACGGCGGTCCGGGTGTGCGGCGGCGTGCGCGTCGATGCACTCCCCCGCGACCTGCCAGAACCGGGCCTCCGGCAGCACCCCGTCGTCGTCGAGGATCGCGGCGACGAACCGCAGCACCCCGTCGAACACGTCGGTGAACACGGCGAGCGCGGCTTCGTCGTCGGACACCGGGTGCACGATCCGGTCGATGTCGGCGGGCACCGGGCGGTCGTCGTGCCGGCCGAGCACCGCGGCCTCCTCGCCGATGTCCTTCATCACGGCGCGGACGACGACACCGTCGCGCACGACGAGCACCAGGTTCTCACCGTGCGGCATGAACACCAGGTCGTGCACGGTCAGGCAGTGCACGACGGGCAGCAGGTAGGCGTCGAGCCAGCGTCGGACCCACTCGTCGGCAGGGACTCCCGATGCCTCGATCAGGGCTGACACGACGGCGTTCCCCGAAGCGTCCCGGTGCAGCAGTGCCGCCATGGTGAGCAGGCGTTCGCCTTCGGCCAGCTGCGGGACGGGACTCTCCCGCCACAGCGCCGCGAGCATCTTGCGCTGCGGCGAGGACACGTCGACCCGGTGGTACGCGTCGCCGGTGTAGCCGATGGCGGCGTGCTCCCGGAGCACCGAGAACCCGGCCTCGGCGAGCGTCGGGTCGGCGGCGACGATCGACGCGACCCAGTCGTTCACGGCCGGCGTGTTCCGCATGTAGGCGGGCGACATCCCCCGCAGGAACCCCATGTTCTGCACGGCGAGCGCCGTCTTCACGTACGAGCGTGCCGGCTCGGTGCGGTTGAACGCGGTGCGGATGGACTGCTGCGGCTGGTACTCGTCGGGCCCCTCGCCCAGGTCCACCAGGTCCTGCCGCCCCAGGTCAGGCGCGAAGGTCACGGCGATCCGGTGCTGCCACTGCCAGGGGTGCACGGGCAGCCACACGTAGTCGTCGGGGTCGAGCCCGTGGCGCTCCAGGGTGGCGCGGAACCCGGTCACGACCGCGGCCGGGAGCTCGGACTCCCAGTGCGCCTGCTCGGTCCGGTCCGCGGCGAGCGCCAGGTGCGTGTGCTCGCGTCGGGCGGCGAGCCACCGGTACCGGAACCGGCCGCCGGACTCGGGCGCGAACGCCCGGTACTCGTCGAGGCCGAACCCGATCCGCCCGTTGGCGGCGACGAACGCCGGGTGGCCCTCGGTCATCGCCGACTCGACGTCCTGGAACGACGCGACGGCGTCGTCGACGGCCCCGGACGAGACGGTCGAACCGGTCGAACCGACCGAACCGGCCGACCCGGCCCCGCCCCGCCCCCGCGCCAGCTGCCCTGCCGACGGCCCGCCCCGCCGGAGCTTCGCCGCAGCACTCGCCAGCGTCGACGCGATCTCCTCCAGGTACGTGCCGAGCAACTCGTCGGGGATCCCGAGCACCTCGTGCAGTTCGAGCACGAGCTCCTGCGCGCTGAGTGGTGCCGACGCCCCCGCACGGGTCCGCGTCAGCGAGGCCTCGTCCATCGACCAGTGCTCGAGCAGGTGCTGCCGTGCCCGGAACCGGTAGTTCGACTCCCCCGTGTCGAGCCGCCACCCGTCCCCGTCCGGCACGGGTGCGATGAGCCGTTCGTGGGTGAACTCCGCGATCGCCTTCGCGACGAGGTGCCGTTCGGCGGGTTCCAGGTGCTCGGGCCGCAGGTGCGCGGCCGGCCCGTCGTCGTCGGGGACGCCGATCCGGTCGGTGTCGAGCACCGACAGCAGCGCCCGCTTGCCGTCGACGTCGACCTGTCGCAGGGCACGGAACCCGACCTCGGCGTTCTTCGCCTGCACGGCGGTGTTCCGCACGTCCGGTTCGACGACGACCCGACGCGCGCCGAGGACGTCCCGGCAGTGCTCGACGACGGCACGCATGACCGCGCTCGTCAGGCCGTGCACGCGGCCCTCGGCCGGCACCGGTGCGACGAGCAGGTGCATGCCGACGTCGCCGGGTTCGGCAGCCCACACGTCGGTGAGCAGGACGGCCGAGGGGTCGTAGGTCTCGGCCAGGAAGCACGGTTCGCCGTTCCGGCGGCCGAGCCACGCGGCCTGCGCGGGGTCGGCCTGCACGCCGGCCAGGTAGGTGCGGACGCCGTCCACGTCGAGGTCGCCCATCTCCCACCACGACGACGCCGGGTGGGCGAGCCACAACTGCACGACGGCGGCGTCGCGTTCCGGGTCCACGGGTTCGACGGTCAGGAGGCCCGGCCCGGCTCCTCCGGGCGCGGTCGCGTCCGGCGCCGTGGTGGTCACGGTCGTGCTCATGCGGAGACCTCCGCACGTTCGGTCGCGGGACGGGCCGGCGCGCGCTCCGCGGCGCCGGGATGGGCGGTGGACGGCTCTGGTGTTGACTGCTCCGAGGCGGGCAGGCCGAACTCCTGGAAGGCGATCCGGGCCTCCAGGCCGTACACGGGGCGACCCGTGACGGACCGGATGATCGACGCGTTCCGCCACGCCCCCATGCCGAGGTCGGGCGCGGTCAGGCCGTGCGTGTGCTCCTCGGCGTTCTGCACCCAGATGCGCCCGCCCAGGGTGTCGACGTGGTGGTCGCGGGCGACGGCGAGGCGACCGCGGGAGTCGCGGGCGACCAGGTGCTCGACCGGGTCGAGGAAGCGCGGGACCCGCGGGGTGTACCCGGTGGCGAGGAGGAGCTGCTCGACCTCGTGCTCGTACGTCTGGTCGAGCTGCTCGTGGCGGAGCGTCAGCCGGTACGTGCCGCGGTCGGCGAGCCAGGCGGCGTCGACGACGCTCGTCTCGGTCCGGAGCGTCGTCGGGACCGGACCCCGCGCGCTGATCCGGTAGAGCTGGTCGTACAGGTCGTCGACCAGGTCGGCGCTGATGCCCTTGTACAGCCCCCGCTGTTCCCGTCCGAGGCGGTCGCGGACGGCTTCGGGCAGCCCGTGGAAGTGGTCCGTGTACTCCGGGCTCGTCATCTCGAGGGTGAGCTTGGTGTCCTCCATCGGGAAGAACCGGGGCGAGCGCGTGATCCAGTCGAGGCGGTAGCCGTCCTGCCGGATGTCCTCGAGCAGTTCGCGGTAGACCTCGGCGGCGGACTGCCCGCTGCCGACGACGGCGATCGACCCGGCGTCGCGCAGGGCGTCGCGGTTCGGCAGGAACTCGGCGGAGTGGACGGCCGGCCCGCCGATCCCGCGCAAGGGGGCGGGGACGGACGGCTCGGTGCCGATGCCCACGACGACGTGGTGTGCGCGGTACGTCTCGGGACCCTGATCGGTCTCGGCGTGCACCGTGAACGTGTCGGTGTCCGCGTCGTGCTCGACGGCGGTCACCCGGCGGCCCCACCGCAGGGTGTCGAGCCGGTCGGCGGCCCAACGGCAGTAGGCGTCGTACTCGCTGCGCAGGGGGTGGAAGTCCTCGCGGATGTAGAACGGGTACAGGCGTCCGGTCTCCTTGAGCCAGGCGAGGAACGAGAACGGCGACGTCGGGTCGGCCATCGTCACCAGGTCGGCGAGGAACGGCACCTGGATCGTGGCGTCGTCGAGCATCATGCCGTGGTGCCAGGCGAAGCCGTCGGCAGCGTCGAGGAACACCGCGTCGAGGTCGGCGATCGGGTCGGTCAGGCAGGCCAGGCCGAGGTTGAACGGGCCGATGCCGATGCCGACGACGTCGTGCACGGTGTCGGCGGTGCGGTCTGCTGCGCGGTCTGCTGCGCGGTCGGCGGTCATCGGGACGCTCCTTCCGGGGCGGTGGTGGTGGCCCTGACCCGGGCGGCCGTGGCGACGACGTGCTCGAGCGACGCGCGCATCTGCTCCGGCGTCGTCTCCGGGTTGAGCAGCGTGAGCTTGTTGCACGGCCGGCCGTCGATGACCGTCTTGGCGATGAGCACCCGGCCCTCGGCGAGCAGGGCCGAGCGGATCGGGGCGACCAGCGCGTCGGCGGCCTCGTCGGTCATGCCGGCGGGCTGCCAGCGGAACAGCACCGTGCTGAGCTGCGTCGGCGCGACGAGCACCAGGTCGGGGTGCTCCTCGACGATCCGGTGGGTGACCACGGCGAGGTCGATGACGGCGTCGAACGCCGCACCGATCGCGTCGGCCCCCGTTGCCCGCAGCGTGGCCCAGAGCTTCAGGGCGTCGAACCGGCGGGTGGTCTGCAGGGACTTGTCGACCTGGTTCGGCTCGGCGGCGTCCTCCGGGTTCAGGTAGTCGGCGTACCACGCGGTGCGGCGCAGGTCCTCCGGGCGCTGCACGAGCAGGGCGCTCGACGACACCGGCTGGAAGAACGACTTGTGCAGGTCGGCGGTCACGCTCCTGGCTCGTTCGACGCCGTCGAGCAGGTGGCGGCGCGTCGGCGACACGAGCAGCCCGCAGCCGTACGCGGCATCGACGTGCAGCCAGACGTCCTCCAGGTCGCAGACGTCCGCGATCGGTTCGATCGGGTCGATCACGCCGCGGTCGGTGGTACCGGCCGTGGCGACGACGGCCATCGGTCGCTGCCCGTTGGCCCTGGCTGCAGCGATCGCCTCGGCGAGGGCCGCGGGCACCATCCGGCCGGCGTGGTCGGTCGCGACGGCGACCACGGTCTCGAGCCCGAGCAGCCGGGCGGACTTCGCGATGCTGAAGTGGGTCTCAGCGGTCGTGAACACGGTGCCGCCGGTGCCGAGGGCCTCGCGCGCCAGCAGCAGGGCCTGCAGGTTCGACTGTGAGCCGCCCGAGGTGAAGATGCCGTCCCCCGCGGCGAACCCGATCCGACCGGCGAGCCAGGCGACGACGTGGCGCTCGATCTCGGTGCCGATGCGGGACTGGTCCCACGTGTCGACCGACGGGTTCACGGCGGCCAGGACCGACTCGGCAGCGACCGCGGGCAGCGCGACCGGGCAGTTCAGGTGCGCGAGGTACGCCGGGTCGTGGAACCAGACGGCCTCGCTGACGAACAGCTCGTCGAGTTCGGCGAGCGCGCGGTCCGTCCCGAGGGGTTCGGCGTCGAGGTCGACGTCCTGCACCCGGGCCCGGAGGACGTCCGGGGCGGTGTCGGTGGTCGGACGGTCGGCCGCGGCGAACCGGTCGGCCAGACGGTCCACCGTGGACGTCACGGCGGAGCGGTAGCGCTCGGCGGTGGCGGTGGTCAGGAGTTCGATGGGAGGTGTCACGTTAGGTAAGGCTAACCTCACAAAACGCGTTCACGCCACCCGAACGAGGGGTGTCCTGGTCGGCCGGGCGTGTCAGACGGCCGTCTGTCGGGTCGTCAGGCGTTCATGAACTCGCTCGGCTGCAGCGCCCGGCCGACGATGCGCACGTCACCGATCGACCCGACGAACACGTTGTCGAGCTTGCCGCCGTAGCGGTACCCGCCGAGCAGCCACGGCTTGCCGATCGTGCTCAGACCGCGGTTCTGGGTGGACGGGTTCCGCACGACCGGGCACCCGTCGACGTAGAGCACGGTGTGCGTCCCGTCGTTCACCACGGCCACGTGCCACCAGGCTCCGAGCGGCAGCTCGTGCCCCCAGTTCGTCAACGAACCGTCCTGGCTCGTCGGGTACACGCACCACTGCAGTTCGCGGTCCCCCGACAGGCTCAGGGTCACCGCGGGTTCGTCCGGGTCGCCGTCGGCTCCGGTCGCCTTCCCCGCCTGGCCGGCGCTCGAGTACTGCGACAGCAGGGCGCTGAACCCGTTCGTGCTCGGGTCGAAGGTGGTCGGCAGCGCGAAGAACGCCTCGACCGTGTACCCGCGAGGGAAGTGGGTGCGGTTGAGCGGCGCCGCCCGGACGGTCTGCAGGTGGTCGCCCCCGGTCTTGCCACCCTGCAGCGCGAGGCTGCCGGCACCCGGCTGGTCGGGGTGGTGCGCGGCGGTCCAGCGCAACGCCCCTGCGACGGCGCCGGTCCGGCGGGCGACCACCAGGTCGTTGCCCTTGCCGCTCTGGTCGCGCACCCGCGTGGTCGGCGCGAGCGCCGCCCCGTCCGGGTTGCCGTCGAACCGCCAGTACGCGAGCGTCCCCGGTACCAGCATGCGTGCCGCCGGCCGGGAGGCCCGTGGTGCGACCGGCGCAAAGCCCGCGAAGCGCGCCTCGAAGTCCACTGCCATGGTGAAGCGGTCGACGTCACCGCTGAGGTTGACCTCCTGGGCGGCGAGCTCGTTCGCCTCGCCGAGCCCGCCGGCGAGCAGGAACGGCGACAGCGTCTCGACGTCGATGACGTTCCGTTCGAGGTCGACGTGGTACAGCCGGATCATGGCCGCCCCGCCGTAGTACCGGTTCTGGTAGTTGGTCAGGTGCAGGGCGACGTCGTGTCCCACCGCGTTCTTCGCCGTCGTGCGGCCCGGCCCCCAGTAGTGGCCGTTGAGCGTCAGGAACACCTGGTCGTGCTTCGTGATGAAGGAGTCCCAGAGCTGCTGCCCGTAGGGGTCGAACGCCGCCCCGCCGTCGGCGTCCGAGTCGACGATGGCGTGCGTCGTGAGGATCACCGGCGAGTGCGGCCGGGCTGCGAGCACGGAGCTGGCCCAGGCGAGGCCGCTCGCGCTCGTCCGCCAGTCGAGGGCCAGGACGACCCACTCGCGGCCGGCCGCGGTGAACCGGTGGGCGGTGTTGTAGCCGTCGGGGCTCGAACCGATCCAGCCCGGGGCCTTCCGGAACCGCTGCGGACCGAACACGTCGAGGTACGGGGTGCGGCCGCGTTGGTCGTCGGTCGACGAGTCGACGTCGTGGTTGCCGGCGAGCACGCTGTAGGGCGCTCCGGCACGGTCGAGCACGTCGAAGACCTCGCCGGACGCGCGCATCTCGGACGCCGCACCGTTCTGGGTCAGGTCGCCGAGGTGCACGAGGAACACCGTGTTGTGCCGGGCCTGCTCGCGCACGACGTACTCGAGCGAGGCGCGCATCGGGGCCTGGTCGACCGCGGCACCGTCGAACATGTACTGGGTGTCCGGCATCACCGCGACGGTGAAGCGCGGCGAGGTCGTGTCGGGTCGCCACGGACCGGTGCGCCCACGTGCCACCGCCTGCTGGGCCGCGATGCCGGACCCGCCGAGGGCCGCCGGGGTGACGGCGGGGGCTGCGGTCAGCGCGTCGGCGACGGCCGGGGCGCTGCCGAAACCGTTCGACGCCACGAGGCCTGCGGCGCCGGCCAGTCCGGACCCGACCAGGAAACCACGGCGGGAGACCGGGATGCGCTTGCTGCGATCGTCGGCGGGGGCTGCTGCACCGTCGTGGGCGGCTTCGTGGTCGTCAGGGCTGTTCTGCACAGCACCGCACCGTACGGTCCGCGGGGGAACGCCCCGGGTCTGTCCCGTGAACACCAGACCGGCCGCTGCTGCCGGTTCGGTGTGGACCGGTGAGGGCTCCTACAGCTTCTCGATCGGGGCGATCTTGATGAGGAGCTTCTTGCGGCCCGCGGAGTCGAACGCGATCTCGGCGATGCGCTTGGCACCCTGCCCCGTCACCGCGGACACCGTGCCCTCGCCGAAGTCGACGTGCTTGATGCGGTCGCCGGCGACGAGTTCCATGTCCCCGTTGTCGCGCACCTGGCCGGACACCCGGTTCGCCCACTCGGTCTTCGGACGGGTCTTCGAGGCTGCTGCTGCACGGTCGTACGATCCGCCGCCCCAGCCACCACCACCGCGGTAGCCACCGCCGCCGCCGCCACCGTTGAAGCCGCCGTCGCGCTTGGCGTTCAGGGCCCGGGGCTGCGTGCCACCGCGGCTGTTCGCCATGCCCGGCGACTGCTTCCACTCGATGAGCCCCTCGGGGATCTCCTGCAGGAAGCGCGACGGCATCGCCACGTTGACGTCGCCGAACTGCGCACGGGTCATCGCGAGCGACAGGAACAGGACCTTCTTGGCGCGGGTGATGCCGACGTAGAACAGCCGGCGCTCTTCCGACGGACCACCGGGTTCGTTGGCGGACATCCGGTGCGGGAGCAGGTCTTCCTCGACACCGGTCAGGAACACCGCGTCGTACTCCAGGCCCTTCGCGGTGTGCAGGGTCATCAGCGAGACCGTGCCCGAGGAGTCGTCGAGCTCGTCCGCCGCTGCGACCAAGGAGACCTCGGTCAGGAAGTCCGACAGGGTGCCCTCGGGGTTGTTCTTCTGGAACTCACGCGTCACGGCCACGAGCTCGTCGATGTTGTCGGCGCGGGCGGCGTCCTGCGCGTCGGGCGACTTCCGCAGGTTGTCGAGCAGCCCGGAGCCGTCGAGCAGCTGCGTCAGGGTGTCGACCACCGGTTGCGTCTGCGCCTTCTCGGACACGGCGTCGAGCAGCGCCGCGAACTCCGTGATGGCGTTCCGCACCTTCGGCCCGAACCCGAGTTCACCCGCGTGCCGCAGGGCGTCGCGCATCGTGGTCTCGTGCTCGTCGGCGTAGCGCTGCAGCGTGGTCTCGGTGACCGACCCGATGCCGCGCTTCGGCACGTTGAGGATGCGGCGCAGGGCCATCGGGTCGGCCGGGTTGGCGACCGTGATCAGGTACGCCATGGCGTCCTTGATCTCGGCGCGCTCGTAGAACTTGGTACCGCCGAGCACCCGGTACGGGATCGCCGCACGGATGAAGATCTCCTCCAGCGCACGGGTCTGCGAGTTGGTCCGGTAGAACACCGCCATGTCGCGGTAGTCCATGCCGTCTTCACGCAGGCGCTGGATCTCGTCGGCGACGAACTGCGCCTCGTCGTGGCCGGTGTACCCGGTGAAACCGACGATCTTCTCGCCGGCTCCGACGTCGGTGAACAGGCTCTTCGCCTGGCGGTCGAAGTTGTTCGCGATGACGGCGTTCGCGGCGTCGAGGATGTTCTGCGTCGACCGGTAGTTCTGCTCGAGCAGGATCGTCTTGGAGTTCGGGAAGTCCCGCTCGAACTCGACGATGTTGCGGATGTCCGCCCCGCGGAAGGCGTAGATCGACTGGTCAGAGTCACCGACCACCGTCAGGGACGCGGGCGCGATCGAGCCGTCGGTCTCGCGCATCCGGGCGACGTGCTGGCCGGAGTCCTCGAGCTTGTCGACCTGTTCGACCGGCACCGGGCGGGTGAGCTCACGGATCAGGGCGTACTGGGCGTGGTTCGTGTCCTGGTACTCGTCGACCAGGATGTACCGGAAGCGCCGCTGGTACAGGGCGGCGACGTCCGGGAAGGCGCGGAACAGGAACACCGTCTGGCCGATGAGGTCGTCGAAGTCGAACGCGTTCGCCCGGCGGAGCTCGTTCGTGTAGCGCCGGAACACCTCGGTGAACATGACTTCCTGCGGGTCGTTCACGTTGATGTTGCGCGCGTAGGTGTCGATGTCCTGCAGCTCGTTCTTGAGCTTCGAGATCTTCGACGCCGCGGCACCGACGGTCAGCCCGAGGGAGTCGGCTTCGAGCTCCTTGATGATCCGCTTCAGCAGCGCCTTGGAGTCGGCGGAGTCGTAGATCGTGAACGACTGCGGGAACCCGAACCGCTCGGCTTCGCGCCGCAGGATGCGCACGCACGCCGAGTGGAAGGTGGAGATCCACATCCCCTCGGCCTCGCCGCCCACCAGGGCCCGGACACGCTCGCGCATCTCGGCGGCGGCCTTGTTCGTGAACGTGATCGCCAGGATCTGCGACGGCCAGGCTTCGCGGTTGGCGAGCAGCAGCGCGATGCGGCGGGTGAGCACGCTCGTCTTGCCGGAACCGGCACCGGCCACGATCAGCAGGGACTCGCCGCGGTACTCGACGGCTTCCTTCTGCTGGGGGTTCAGACCCGCGGTGAACGGGTCTTGGTACGCGCGGGCACCGGCGCCCGGTTCGGGCGTCGATTCGAAGGGGTCGAGCACGATCGTCATGTCCGGAACAGTCTAGGCGGGACCCCCGACAGCGGACCGGGCGAGCACCGCCAGGTCCGTGTGGTCGGCGAACACGCCGTCGAGTCCGGTGCGGATGACCGAGGTGAACCAGCGTTCCCAGTCGCCGAAGGCCGCGACGTCCCCGCCGCGACGCAACGGCGACGGCAGGAACCGGTTCTCCGGCCGGAGGGTCCACGTGTACACCGCGAGCCCGGCGGCGTGGGCACGGTCGACGATCGCGCTGCGCACCGGCGTCGGGTCGTCGAGCGCGACGCTGTCCACGCCGGCCATCAGGGTGCCGAGGTCGACGCTGATGCCGTGGAACTCGGTTGCGAACGACGCGAGCGCGTCCTCGGAGCGCTCGGCGGCGTAGGTGGGGGCGAGCGCCCCGTGGGACGCGACCTCGTCCGCGGCGCTGCCACGGGCCTCCTGGAGGTACACGAGCCGACCACCGGTCGCCCGCTCGCGCAGGTCCCGCAGCACGCCCTTCTCGAAGCTCTCCACCGTGAGCCGCTCGTCCTGCCGCCACCCGGCCTCGCCGAGCGCGGCGTCGACGAGCTCGCCCATCGGGAACCCGGCGCGGTCGAAGGACGCGGCGTGCTTGACCTCGGCGACGAGCCCGACCGGGCGGGGCGCCGCGTCGAGGATCGCGAGCAGGTCGACGAACCGCAGGATCGGCTGCGCGCCGTCGTGCTCGGCGGATCCCGGGCGCAGTGCGGGCAAGCGCTCGCGGGTGCGGAGCGTCTGCAGCTGCGCCCACGTGAAGTCCTCGGTGAACCAGCCCGTCAGCGTCTGGCCGTCGACGGTCTTCGTCGTGCGCAGGTGCCGGAACTCGGCGTGGTCGGCGACGTCCGTGGTGCCCGAGACCTCGTTCTCGTGCCGGAGCACCAGGACGCCGTCCTTCGTGGGCACGAGGTCCGGTTCGATCGCGTCGGCGCCGAGTTCGATGGCCAGGTCGTACGCGCTCCGCGAGTGCTCGGGGCGGTAGCCGGACGCGCCGCGGTGGGCGATCACGAGGGTCATGGCGCGACCCTACTTGCCCGGGATGACGAGCGGGCCACCTGTGTCGCGGGACACACTCGTCGCGCCGGGGACCGCCGTTCCCAGCGCCGACGCCGAGCATCACCGCATGACCGTCCGATCGCTCTCCACCGCCGTCGAGGCCCGGATCGACCGGGCCGCACGCCGTGTGCTCGACGCCGGGCACCGACCGCACCGACCCGTCCGCGTGTTCGTCACCGAGTTCCTGGTGTTCGGTGCGAAGCAGGCCTGGGCGTGTGCGTTCGGGGCGCTGCTGCTCGCGACGATGGCCCTCGGGCACCTGACCGTGCCGGCCCCGATGCGGAACGACGTCCTGACGACCGCGGCCGTGCTGCTGCAGGTCGGCATGCTCGTGTTCGGGCTCGAGACCGTACGGGAACTCCGGGTGGTGGTTCTGTTCCACGTCGTCGGCACCGTGATGGAGGTGTTCAAGACCCACATGGGCTCGTGGACCTACGAACCCGGAGGGCTGCTCGTCGTCGCCGGGGTGCCGCTGTTCTCGGGGTTCATGTACGGGGCCGTCGGGTCGTACATGGTCAGGGTCCACCGGCTGTTCGACCTGCGGTTCGACCGGTACCCGCGGCAGTGGCTGCTGGCGGTCGTCGCGGGCGGCGTCTACCTGAACTTCTTCGGACACCACTTCGTCGCCGACGCAAGGTACGTCCTGCTGGCGCTCGTGCTGCTGCTCTTCGCCCGCACCACCATGGACGTCCGGATCCACCGGGCGACGATGCGGATGCCCGTGCTCGTCGCGATGGGGTTGGTGGCCGTGTTCGTCTGGGCAGCCGAGAACGTCGCGACCTGGGCCGGGGCGTGGAGCTACCCGGCGCAGCTCGCCGCCTGGCACCCGGTGGCCCCGACGAAGATCGTGGCGTGGTTCCTGCTCATGACGATCTCGGTCGCGCTCGTGACCTGGTTGCACCCGGCGTCACCCGCGGGCTCCCCGCGCTCGACGGCGGACTCTCGACGTCTTCGAGGCGCGCGTGCAGCGGGCGACCCTAGGCTTCCCTCGTCGGGGCCCGCTGGGCCCGCGTCCGCTCGCCGCGAATCCTCAGCCTTCCGCGACCGAGCGCACCTAGGCTGAGAGGACTCGAATCTCCTAGGAAGAGGACACCATGGCCTTCAAGCCCGGTTTCGACCAGTCCCCCGCCTTCAACGCACAGGGGGCAAACACCTGGGGCGGGCGCGGTGCTGGTCAGCAGCAGGCCGGCTGGGGACAGACCCCGCAGCAGGCACAGGGCGGCATGACCCCCGAGCAGCTGCAGTACATGTACGACCGCCCGACTGCGTCCCCGGTGGACACCGACCGCATGTCGTACGAAGACACCATCGTCAAGACGCTGCTCGCGTTCGGCGTGCTCGTCGTCGGTGCGGTGGCCGGTTGGAACCTGCCGCCGGCCGTCTGGGTCGTCGGCGCGCTCGTCGGGTTCGTCCTGGCGCTCGTCAACACCTTCAAGAAGAAGCCGTCGCCGGGTCTGATCCTGACGTACGCGTTCTTCGAGGGGCTGTTCGTCGGCGGTATCTCGAACTACTTCCAGACTGCGTTCCCCGAAGCTGACGGCATCGTCGCGCAGGCGGTGTTCGGCACGCTCGGTGTGTTCTTCGTCACCCTGCTGCTGTTCCGCTCCGGCAAGGTCCGCGCGACCCCGAAGGCCACGCGCTTCTTCCTGATCGCGATGGTCGGGTACATGGCGTTCTCGCTCGTCAACCTGGTCCTGATGTGGACCGGCGTGACGCAGAGCGCGTTCGGCCTGATGGGCGTGACGCTCTTCGGCATCCCGCTCGGTGTGCTCATCGGCATCTTCGTGGTCGTCATGGCGGCGTACTCGCTGATCCTCGACTTCGACCAGATCAAGACCGGTGTCGAGCGCGGCGCACCCCGCATCTACGCCTGGACCGCGGCGTTCGGCCTGATCGTGACGCTCGTCTGGCTGTACCTCGAGATCCTGCGCATCCTCGCCATCATCGCGAGCAGCTCGCGCAACTAGAACCACCGCACACACGAAGGGCCCCGGCGCTGCCGAGGCCCTTCGTCGTTCCCGGGCCGGTGGTCGGCGACGGCCGGGGCGGTGGCGGTGGCGGGAGGCAGTGGCGGTGGCGGCGGCGGCGGCGGTCCCGGGTGGTCACAACACCCCGCCGGTCGCCCGCCGAGTGGTCACGAAGCGTCGCCGGAGCCGGGGCCAGTCGACACTTCGTGACCCCTCGGCACCGGGCCCGCGGGGTGTTGTGACCACTCAACGACCCCGTCAGCACCGCCCGCCGCTCCGGCAGCGCCCCCGGACGCACGAAGGCCCGGCGCGCGTGACGCGTGCCGGGCCTCCCGTCGCTCAGGGGAGTCCTACTCCCACTCGATCGTCCCCGGCGGCTTCGACGTGACGTCGAGCACGACCCGGTTGACGTCGGGCACCTCGTTCGTGATGCGGTTCGAGATCTTCGCCAGGGTGTCGTACGGCAGACGCGTCCAGTCGGCGGTCATGGCGTCCTCGGACGAGACCGGACGGAGCACGATCGGGTGCCCGTAGGTCCGGCCGTCGCCCTGCACGCCCACGGAGCGGACGTCGGCGAGCAGCACGACCGGGCACTGCCAGATCTCCTCGTCGAGGCCGGCCGCCGTGAGCTCTTCGCGGGCGATCTTGTCGGCGGCCCGGAGCAGTTCCAGCCGGTCCTTCGTGACCTCGCCGACGATGCGGATGCCGAGGCCGGGGCCGGGGAACGGCTGGCGACCCACGATGACCTCGGGCAGGCCGAGCTCGCGACCGACCGCACGGACCTCGTCCTTGAACAGGGTGCGCAGCGGCTCGACGAGCTCGAACGTCATGTCCTCGGGCAGGCCGCCGACGTTGTGGTGCGACTTGATGTTCGCGGTACCCGCTCCGCCGCCGGACTCGACGACGTCCGGGTAGAGCGTGCCCTGCACGAGGAACTTGACCTCGGCATCGGAGTCGGACGCCTGGGCCTCGAGCACGAGTGCCTCGGCTGCGCCTTCGAACGTGCGGATGAACTCGCGCCCGATGATCTTGCGCTTCTGCTCCGGATCGCTGACACCGGCGAGGGCGTCGAGGAACTGCTGCTCGGCGTCGATCGTGATGAGCCGGACACCGGTGGAGGCGACGTAGTCCTCTTCCACCTGCTTGCGCTCGTCGGCACGCAGGAGCCCGTGGTCGACGAAGACGCAGGTGAGCTGGTCACCGACGGCCTTGTGCACCAGGGCTGCGGCGACGGCGGAGTCGACACCACCGGAGAGTCCGGCGATGACCCGCGCGGAGCCGACCTGCTCGCGGATGCGGGCGACCTGCTCCTCGATGACGTTGCTGGAGTTCCAGTCGCCCGGCAGGCCCGCGGCACGGTGCAGGAAGTTCTCGAGGACGGCCTGGCCGTACACGGAGTGCTTCACCTCGGGGTGCCACTGCACGCCGTAGAGCTTGCGCTCGTCGGACGCGAACGCTGCGACGGGTGTGGATGCGCTCGAGGCGAGCACCTCGAAGCCGGCCGGGGCCTTCGCCACGGAGTCGCCGTGCGACATCCACGTCACCTGGTCTGCCGGCTGGTCGCCGAGCAGGGTGCTGGTGCCGGGCGCGAGCGTCACGTCGGTGGCGCCGTACTCGCGCAGACCGGTGTTCGCGACCTCGCCGCCGAGGGCGGTCGCCATGGCCTGGAAGCCGTAGCAGATGCCGAGCACGGGGACGCCGAGGTCGAGGATGTCACCGTCGAGCGACGGCGCACCTGCTTCGTAGACGGACGACGGACCGCCGGACAGCACGATGGCCGCCGGGTCCTTGGCGCGGATCTCGTCCGCGGTGATGGAGTGCGGCACGATCTCGCTGTAGACGTTCGCTTCTCGGACCCGACGCGCGATGAGCTGCGCGTACTGGGCCCCGAAGTCGACGACGAGGACGGGACGCTGTTCGGTCTCGCTCACCGAGCGGCCTCCTTCTCACGCTGCTGGGCAGCGATCAGCTCGTGGTAGGTGTCCATGGCCTTCTGCTGCATACGGTGTTCGACCACGAAGGACATGAACGGGATGATGCCCCCGAGGGCGATGAGCAGGAAGCGCGACGGCCTCCAGCGCATGATGCTCCACAGACGGAAGTCCGTGAAGAGGTAGAGCACGTACAGCCAGCCGTGGGCGATGAGGATCGCGATCGACAGGTTGAACGTGCCCGGGGTCTCGCCCGCCGTGCCGTTGGGCACGAAGAACGGGCCGTTGCCGAGCTGCATCTCGAGCTGCAGCGGCGTGTACTTGATGATGACCTCGACCACCAGGGCGAGCAGCAGCACACCGGTGATGTACGCCGAGACGCGGTACCACTTCACCGCCCCCGGGATCTTGGGGATGTCACGGGTTCGGACGGTCAGGGCCATGCCGGCAATCCTACCGTCGGAGCGCGTCGGCTTCGGTGGCGAGCAGTGCCTCGCGCTCCTCTTCCTGCTCGCGCTCCCAGGCGTCCTTGACGAACCGGTACCAGAGGAACACGGCGAAGCCCGCGAAGACGACCCACTCGATCGCGTAGAACAGGTTGAGCCAGTCGAACTGGACCTCGCGTGACGGAGCACGGTCGGCGATGGTGCCGAGGTCGGCGGCCTTCGCGGTGGCACCGTCGGCGACGACGTACCCCAGGTACATGCGGTCGTCGAAGGCCTGCCAGGTGTTCACGAACCGTGCGGGCGCGACGGCCGAGTACTCGGCCTTCTTGTAGGCGTCCTGGTCCGGGGACTCGGCCGGGTAGTACCGGCCCTGGATCGTGAGCGTCTGGCCGTCCGCCAGGCGCTCGCCCCCGGCGACGGCGGCCGACCGCTGGTCGGACCACCCGATGACGACCGGGAGGCTCGCCCCACCATCCGAGTCCACCAGGTGCCCGACGGTCTGGTACTTCCCACCCCCGGTGCGTCCGGTCAGCACCGTGGTGTCGTCGGCGACGAAGGTCCCCGTGACGGTCACCTTCTGCCCGGCGAGGCTCTCGCTGACGGGGCGCTCCGGAGTCGTGACCGCCTCGAGCGTGCGGCGGGTCTCGGTGGTCGCCGGCAGGGGCTTGCCGTTGGCGATGGACCGCTCGAGCTGCCACTTGCCCAGCCCGGCGAACACCGCCGCCAGCACGAGCGCCAGCAACAGCAGCGCGATCCACCTCGGTCGTCGGGCAACGGCCCACATCTGTATCAGTACTCCGGATCGCGCTGTCGGACCGGGCGTTCGGGGCGCTCGGCGGGGATCTCGACCGGCGACGTCACGGGTGCGGACGTCGGCTCGGACCCCTCATTGTCTCGCTCGTCCCTGCCAGCGGCCTCCACGAGGGCGAACTCCTCGGCGAACTGGCGATCCCGCTCGGCCTTCCGTGCCGCGGCGGTGGCGTCCGCCTCGGCCTCGGCTGCTTCGGCGCTCTCGGCGGCGGCTGCCGCGGCGACGGCACGTCGGCCGCCCAGGCGTCCGCGCAGGCGGATGAGCCGGCCCGGGCGCACCACGAGGCGGCCGATCCGCTCCGAGTTCACCGCGAGCAGCGGCCCGAGGACCGCCATGCAGAGGACGTAGAGGCCCGCGAAGGCGGTGATCCGCGCCTCCAGCCCGGCGGCAGCCGACAGCGTCGCGAGGATCAGCGCGAACTCGCCGCGGTTCACCAGGATGACGGCGGTGTTGATGCCCTGCTGGACGTTGAAGCCGTTCATCCGCGCGACGATCTGGCCGGCGACCGCGTTGAGCACGATGGTCATCCCGATGGCGCCGAGGACGGGCCAGAGCACCTCGCCGAAGGTCGACAGGTCGAGACCGAGCCCGAAGTTCACGAAGAAGAACGCCGCGAAGACGTCGCGCATCGGCAGGGCGAGCTGTTCGATGCGGTCGCGGTACCGGGTCGCTCCGCAGAGCAGGCCGATGACGAAGGCGCCGATGGCGTCGGTCACACCGAGCAGGTCGCCGATGCCGCCGAACATGACCGCGAGTCCGAAGAACAGCACGGTGAACAGCTCGTCGTCACGCGTGGCGAAGATCTTCGAGACCCACTTGCCTGCGAAGCGCGCGAGCGTGAACATCACGATCAGGAACCCGAACGCCAGGGCCAGCTTGCCGACGACGGCCCAGAGGTTGGTGTCGCCGGACAGCACGACGGAGACGATCGCCAGGTACACGGCGATGAAGACGTCCTCGATGACGGTGACGCCGAGGATCATCGGGGTCTCGTCGTTCGCCAGACGGCGGAGTTCGATGAGGAGCTTCGTCACGATGGCGCTCGACGACGTGGCCGTCATGCCCGCGATGATCAGGGCTTCACGGGTGCCCCAGCCGAGCGAGAACCCGAAGGCGAACCCCACGCCCATGTTGATGACGACGTAGGTGCCGCCCGACACCAGGAGCTTGCCGGCGTTGCCGTAGAACTCCTCTTGGTCGAACTCGAGCCCGAGGTTGAACAGCAGCAGGATGAGCCCGAACGTCGCGATGAGCTCGATCGTGTGGGACTCGACGCTCAGCCCGAACCACGGCGTGTTCGGGCTCGCGACGAGGCCGACCACCATGTAGATCGGGATGGCCGGCAGACCGATGGTCTTGCCGAGTCGGCCCAGGACGTAGGCGATGACGAAGAGCACACCGATGGTGAGCAGCTCACCACCCAGGTGCATGCGCTAGCTCTTCCGCGGGGCCTCGGCCGAGGCGGCCGCAAGCTCTCCGCTGCGGTAGAAGGAGAACGCCTTGGCGACCTTCTCGGGGGATCCGGCCACGACGATGGTGTCACCGGGGAAGACGACGAAGTCCGACGAGGGCGCCGGGTTGGCGCTGTCGCCACGGACCACGGCGACGACGGTCAGGCCGATGAAGCCCGAGTCGTGCAGGTCACCGAGGGGCTTGCCCGCGATGGCGTCGTCGTAGTCGACCGAGAACCAGTCGATGGACAGCCCGGGGATCTCGTCGAGCTTGTCGAGGCCCTCGGTGATCCGGGTGCCGCCGAGCAGTTCGGCGAGGGTGTGCGCTTCGTCTTCGCTGAGACGGAGCGAGACCTTCTCGGACTTGTCCGCGCCGTCGGAGACGTCGGCGAACGAGATGAGGTCGGAGTGCCCCGACCGGTGCGTGATGACACCGCACTTGCCACCGTCGTCGGTGTAGAAGCTGTGCAGCACGCCGACTCCGGGGAGTTTGACGCGATGGACGTCGACCATGATGGCTCCCTCTTCGAGTACCCCGATGATAACCACCCGGTGACCCCGCGCATTCCGCGCACTACTGTTCTGTGGATGGGGAGAACACGGATCGTCGTGGCCGTCGTCGGGGTGCTGGTCGTCGCGCTGTACGCGGCACTGCTCGCGCTGAACGCACTGGTGCTGGACCCGCTCGCCGCGGTCCCCGGTGCGAGCCTGGCCGAGATCCACGCCGAGCTCTCGGAGCAGGGGTTCTCGGTCGGGGCGGACATCGCGACCGTCGTGGGGATCGCCGTCGTCGGCGTCCTGTTCGCCGCGGGACTGTCGGTGCTGCTGCTCATCACCCGGGCGAGGGCGCACGTCATCGCGGCGGTGCTGCTCGCGGTCGTCGTGATGGGGACGCCGATGTCGTTCGTGGCGGCGTTCGCCCTGCAGATGGACGTCGCAGATGCCTACGGGGTCGGCGGCGGTGCCCACACGATCTGGTCGGGCGTGATGTACGTGACGAGCCTCGTCGCGCTGATCGGGATCCCGGTGGTGCTCGTGGTCGGCCAGGCGGTGCACGTGCGCCGTGCGGCCCTGCGGTCGCGCGCCGTCTGACGGACGCACCACGGGCCTCCAGTCCGGTCTTCCGTCCTTCCGGTCTTCCGGTCTTCCGGTCTTCCGGTCTTCCGTCCTGGAGGCGCGGGTGGACTCCGCAAGACGCCGTCGTCTCGTCGAGACGCCTCGTCCACCGCGAGACGCCGCCTGATCTGGCGGCGTCTCGGCGACCAGACGGCGTCGACCCGAGACGACGGCGTCTTACGCAACCCGCAGACGCCGGCGTCTCGGTGACACGACGGCGTCTGCGGGCCTCCTCACTCCGGCTCGCTCGTCTTCTCGCCGATGACCTGCTCGTCGGACGCCTTCGCGCCCTCCGCGCCGTCCGAACGGCCGCCACCCACGACCACGTCGTCCTCGTCGAAGCCGAACGCGATGTCCGGAGCCTCGAGCCGCACGCGGTCCGCGCTCTCGTCGTCGGGCTGCAGCTGCGACTCCCGTTCTGCGGCGACGCGCTTCAGGTAGTTCGCGACCTCGTGCTCGGTCGTCTCCTGGTCCCACCCGAGCACGTCCGCCATGAGCTTCGCGGCGACGGGCGCCGCTGACTCGCCGCGGTCCCAGGCCTCGATGGAGATGCGGGTGCGGCGGGCGAGGACGTCCTCCAGGTGCAGGGCGCCCTCGTGCGAGGCGGCGTACACGACCTCGGCGCCGATGTAGTCGTCGGCCCCGGGTAGGGGTTCGGCCAGCGCGGGGTCCTGCTCGACGAGCTGCAGCACCTCGGTCGCGAGGGTGCCGTACCGGTTGAGCAGGTGCTCGATCCGGACCTTGTGCACGTTGCAGCTCCGTGCGGTGCGGGCGCGTCGGTTCCACGCGGCCGGGTAGCCCTCCGCGCCGAGGAGCGGGATGTCCTCGGTCGTCGACTCCGGGATCCTGCCGTCCATGGCAGCGACGGCCTCGTCGATCGCGTCCTTGCCCATCACGCGGTACGTCGTCCACTTGCCGCCGGCGACGACGACGAGCCCGGGCACGGTGTGCGCGACGACGTGTTCGCGGCTGAGCTTCGACGTCTGGTCGGACTCCCCCGCCAGCAGCGGGCGGAGGCCGGCGTAGACGCCCTCGACGTCCTCGCGGGTCAGCGGGACGGCGAGCACCTTGTTGACGTGCTCGAGGATGTAGTCGATGTCCGCCGCGGTCGCCGCCGGGTGCGCCTTGTCGAGGTACCAGTCGGTGTCGGTCGTGCCGACGAGCCAGTGCCGGCCCCACGGGATGACGAACAGGACGCTCTTCTCGGTGCGCAGGATCATGCCCGTGTTCGACTGGAACCGGTCGCGCGGGATGACGAGGTGCACGCCCTTCGACGCCCGCACCTTGAACTGCCCGCGGGTGCCGATCATCGCCTGGGTGTCGTCGGTCCAGACACCGGTGGCGTTGACGACCTGCTTCGCGCGGATCTCGAACCGCTCACCGGTCTGGATGTCGTGGGCCTGCGCGCCGACCACGCGCTCTCCGACCTTGATGAACCCCTCGATGCGGACGCGGCTCGCCGCCTCGGCACCGTACGAGGCCGCGGTGCGCACGAGCGACGCGACGTAGCGCGCGTCGTCGACCTGGGCGTCGTAGTACGTCATGCCGCCGACGAAGGCGTCCTTCTTGAGCCCGGGCATGTTCCTGAGCACCTGCTTCCGGCTGAGGTGCCGGTGGTGCGGGACGCCGGGCGGACGGCCGCCGGACCAGCTGAACACGTCGTACATCGCCATGCCGATGCCGATGTAGAAGCGCTCCCAGACCCGGTGGTTGAGCGGGTAGAGGAAGCGCACGGGCTTCACCAGGTGCGGGGCGATGCGCTGCAGCAGCAGCCCGCGTTCGATGAGGGCTTCGCGGACGAGTGCGAAGTTGAGCTGCTCGAGGTACCGGATGCCGCCGTGCACGAGCTTCGACGAACGGCTCGACGTCCCCGAGCCCCAGTCACGGGCCTCGACGATGCCGACGCTCAGGCCGCGGGTCACGGCGTCGAGCGCACTGCCCGCACCGACGATGCCGCCGCCGACGACCAGGACGTCGAGCTCCTTGCTCTTCAGCGTCTCGATCGCGGCCGCACGTTCGTCCGGTCCGAGCTTCGCCGTGGGGTCGAACCCCACGCCGGGCGCGACGTCACGCGGACGTCCGGCCGTGCTGGTCTGCTTCGTCGTGCTGGACTTCGCCATCGTCGCCTCCGGGTCACGGTCGGCGCCGTGGCGTCACCCGGAGCAGTGTCCGGGTGCCACCGTCACTGGTGGTACGGCGCCACGACCACTTCTACTCGCTGGAACTCCTTGGCGTCGGAGTATCCGGTCGTCGCCATCGAGCGGCGCAGGGCACCGACCAGGTTGGCGCGGCCGTCGTGGGTCGGCGTCGGGCCGTTCAGGACGTTCTCGAGCGGGGCGATCGTGCCCACCTCGACCCGGCGGCCACGCGGCAGCTCGGGGTGGTGCGCCTCGGCACCCCAGTGGTAGCCGCCACCCGGGGCCTCGGTCGCACGGGCCAGCGCGGTGCCGAGCATGACGGCGTCGGCGCCGACGGCGATGGCCTTGACGATGTCGCCCGCGGTGTCGAGCCCGCCGTCGGCGATGACGTGCACGTAGCGGCCGCCCGACTCGTCGAGGTAGTCGCGACGGGCACCTGCGACGTCCGCGACGGCGGTGGCCATCGGGGCGTGGATGCCGAGTGCGGCACGGGTGGTCGACGCTGCGCCGCCACCGAAGCCGACGAGCACACCGGCGGCACCGGTGCGCATGAGGTGCAGCGCCGACGTGTAGGTCGAGGCACCGCCCACGATCACCGGGACGTCCAGCTCGTAGATGAACTTCTTGAGGTTGAGGGGTTCCTCGGTCTGGGAGACGTGCTCCGCCGAGACCGTGGTGCCGCGGATGACGAACAGGTCGACACCGGCGTCGACGACCGTCTTCGAGAACTCCTGGGTGCGCTGCGGGCTGAGCGAACCGGCGACCGGCACCCCGGCTGCGCGGATCTCGGCCAGGCGGGCGGTGATGAGCTCGGCCTTGATCGGCTCGGAGTAGATCTCCTGCATGCGCTTCGTGACGTTGCCGTCGGTGAGCGACTTGATCTCGTCGTAGTACGGGGTCGGGTCCTCGTAGCGGGTCCACAGGCCTTCGAGGTCGAGCACGCCCAGGATGCCGAGCTTGCCCATCTGGATGACCGTCGCGGGCGAGGACACGGAGTCCATCGGTGCCGACAGGATCGGCGACTCGAACGTGAACGCGTCGATCGACCACTGCACGCTGACGTCGCGCGGGTCACGCGTCCGCCTGGAGGGGACCACCGCGATGTCGTCGAACGCGTACGCCCGACGTCCGCGCTTGCCTGCACCGATCTCGACTTCGCTCACCAGGACAGCCTACCGGGCGGGCTCTGCGGCGTGCACGGGCCGGACGGTGCGGACGGCCGGCAACCTCGCACCGTGCAGCCGTCACGGCGGAGCCGTCAGCGCGGGCGGCGCGGGGCTCGTCGACGTTTGCGGAGCACCCGCAGCACGAAGCCGAGCAGGAGCGCGAGCACCACGAGGACGACGAGGAGCACAGCCGCGACCTTGACGAGCAGCGCAGCACCGACGAACAGCGCGATGAAGACCACCCACACCAGGGCGTCCATCGCGCTCACCGACAATCTCTGCACCTGCGGAACGATACCGACCCGCGCGGGGCGAGTAGCGCCTCCTGGCCGGGTGCGACGGGCGACGCCGTCGTCAACGGAAGACGCCGTCGTCAACGGAAGACGCCGTCGTCAGCGCAGGACGCCGCCATCCCGACGAGACGCCGCTGGATTCCGAGGCGTCTCGACGGGACCGCGGCGTCGACGGAACACGACGGCGTCATGCGACCACAGTCACCCGACCAGACGCGATCGGACGCGACCAGAGGCGAGCCGCGCCTCCGGGCGGGTACAGGAGCGGGGCCGTGCGGCGCGAAGCGACCACGCACGGCCCCACCCGTCACGGATACCACCCCCACAGCGGTACCCGTAGCCGACGACAGCGCTAGCGCTGTGCGTCGACGTCCTTGGCGAGCGTCCCCAGGTAGAGCTCGATGACCTTGGGATCGTCAGCGAGTTCCTTCCCGGTGCCCGAGTACGCGTTCTTCCCCTGGTCGAGCACGTACCCACGATCGCAGATCTGCAGACAGCGTCGCGCGTTCTGCTCCACCATGATGATCGACACACCGGCCTTGTTGATCCGGCGGGTCCGCAGGAACGTCTCGTCCTGACGCACGGGGGACAGTCCGGCGCTCGGCTCGTCGAGCAGCAGCACCTTCGGGTCCATCATCAGCGCCCGGGCCATCGCGACGGACTGCCGCTCACCGCCCGACAGCGATCCGGCCCGCTGGTTCCGCCGCTGGGCGAGGATCGGGAACAGGTCGTAGATGACCTCGAGCCGCTCGGTGAACTTCCGGGGCCGCAGGTACAGCCCCATCTGCAGGTTCTCCTCGATCGACAGCGACGGGAACACGTTGTTCGTCTGCGGCACGAAGCCGACACCGGCCTGCACGAGCTTGTTCGCCTTGAGGTTCGTGATGTCGTCACCCTGCAGGGTCACCGAGCCTTCGCGGATGGACACGAGCCCGAACAGCGCCTTGAGGAGCGTCGACTTGCCCGCCCCGTTCGGCCCGATGATGCCGATGAGCTCGCCCGGGTAGCAGTCCAGGTCGCAGCCGTTCAGGATGTTCACGCCCGGCAGATACCCGGCGACGAGGTTCTTCGCGCTGAGCACCGGCTCGCGTTCCAGTGTGGCCGCCGGGGACGGACTGGAGGCACTGCTCGCGTTCGTGGGGTCCGCCTGGTCCGTCATCGGGTCGTCTCCTCTGCTGCTGCGTCCGCCGCGTCTTCTTCCGCCACTTCCTCTGCCAGTTCCTCGAAGGTCTCCTCGGTGAGGAGCGAGTCGTCACCCAGGTCGGTGTCGTGGTGCGCACCGAGGTAGGCGTCGATCACGGCCTGGTCGTCCATCACCGTGTCCGCCGGGCCCTCGGCGACGACCTTGCCCTCGGCCATCACGACCACCCAGTCCGAGATGTGCCGGACCATGTGCATGTCGTGCTCGACGAACAGCACGGTCATGCCGTCGTCGCGCAGGGACTGGATGTGCCCGAGGAGCGACTGGGTGAGCGCGGGGTTCACGCCGGCCATCGGCTCGTCGAGCATGATCATCGTCGGGTCGGACATCAGCGCCCGGGCCATCTCGAGCAGCTTCCGCTGCCCGCCGGACAGCGAGCCCGCGTAGTCGTCGGCCTTGGTGTCGAGCTTGAACCGGGCGAGCAGGTCCTCGGCCTTGGCCGTGATCTCGCGCTCCCGCTTCGCCCACACCGGCTTGACCAGGGCGGCGAAGAAGTTCTCGCCGGGCTGGTCGCGGGCGCCGAGCAGCATGTTCTGCATCACGGTGAGCCGCGACAGGGCCTTGGTCAGCTGGAAGGTGCGGACCATGCCCTTGTTCGCGATGTGCGTCGCGCTCGTCTTCTGCAGCGTGGCGCCGTTGAACTGCGTCTTCGCACCGGGGCTCGGCTTGTCGAATCCGGTGAGCAGGTTGAAGAACGTGGTCTTGCCGGCGCCGTTCGGGCCGATCAGGGCGGTGATGGAGCCGCGCTGGACCTCGAGGTGGTCGACGTCCACGGCGGTCATGCCCCCGAAGCGGCGGGTGACGTCGTCGACGGTGAGGATCGGGTCGGCCTTGGGGTGGCCGTAGGTCTCAGACACTGAACGTCAGCTCCTTCTTGTTGCCGAGCAACCCCTGTGGACGGAACACGATGAGCAGCATGAGCGCGACGCCGACGAGCACGTACGAGAACTGCTCGGCCTGCTGTGCGTTCATGATCGAGTCGGGGATGAAGTCGCCGGCCAGCGTGCGGATGAAGAGCCGGACGACGAAGAAGAGCACGGCTCCGAGCACCGGTCCGAACACCGTCGCCGCGCCACCGAGGATGAGCGCCGTCCAGATGAAGAACGTCATCGAGCGGCCCATGGCGTCCGGTTGCACGGAACTCGGCAGGACGTAGATGATGCCCGCGATCGCACCGAGCGCCCCACCGAACACGAGCGCCTGCATCTTGTACGAGTAGACGTTCTTGCCGAGCGAGCGGACGGCGTCCTCGTCCTCGCGGATGGCCTTCACCACCCGGCCCCACGGGCTGCGCATGAGCAGGAACAGCACCAGGGTGAACAGAGCGACCATGGCCCACGCCGCGATGCGGATCCACCAGCCGTTGACGCCGTTGTTGGCGTACGTGAACCACAGGATCGTGGTGGTGCCGTCGGGCAGTGGGCTGAGGGCGGTGAACGGGTCGCGGTAGCTCGACCCGGTGATGCCGTTCGAGCCGCCCGTGGTCGAGGTGAGCAGGCTCGAGCGGCCCACCATGCGGATGATCTCGGCGCCGGAGATCGTGACGATCGCCAGGTAGTCGCCGCGCAACCGCAGGGTCGGGACGCCGAGGATGATCGCGAACACGATCGAGACGAGCAGGGCGATGAGCACCGCCATCACGAACGGCAGTCCGTTGGTGATCGAGATCGCGAAGCCGTAGGCCCCGAGCAGCAGGAACGCCGCCTGGCCCATGTTCACGAGCCCGGTGAGCCCGAAGTGCACGTTCAGGCCGATCGCGGCCAGCGCGAACGCCGCCGTGGTCGGGGCGAGTGCCTCCTGGGTGAGCGAGGACAGCAGGTTGAGGATGTAGTCCATGCGCGTGCTCCCTTAGCCGATCCGCTCGGCGCGGCCGAAGATGCCCTGCGGCCGGAACAGCAGGATGAGGATGAGGATGACGAGGGCGGTGGCGTACTTGAAGTCACCGGGGAGCACCAGGTTCGTGAGCTCCACGACGACCCCGATGATCATCGAGCCGACCAGGGCGCCGTACGCGGTACCGAGGCCGCCGAGCGTGACCGAGGCGAACATGAGCAGGAGCAGCTGGAGCCCCGTCTGCCAGTTCACGCCGTTCAGGACGAGCCCGAGCATCACGCCGGACAGGCCAGCCAGACCGGCGGCGAGCGTCCACACGAAGCGGATCACCCGGTCGACGTCGATGCCGGAGGCCGCGGCGAGCGCCGGGTTGTCCGACACGGCGCGGGTGGCCCGACCGAAGCGCGTCTTCGCCAGGAAGAGCCCGGTGGCGACGAGGACCACGAGCGCGATCCCCATGGCGACGTAGGACTGCACCGTCAGGGTCACGCCGGCGAACCGCACGGTCTCCGGGTTGCCCTGCTGGATGCGGACCGTCGAGGCGCCGAAGAAGTACTGGAACGCGTACTGGGCGGCGATCGACAGCCCGATCGTCACGATCATGAGCTGCGTCAGGCTGATGCGTCGGCGCCGGAGCGGGCGCCAGATCGCGGCGTCCTGCAGGTACCCGGTCGCGGCGCACAACAGCGTGACGACGATGCCGGTGACCCAGATGTTCCAGCCGAGCTGGTTGGCGAAGACGTACGCCAGCAGACCGCCGAGGGTGACCTGCTCACCGTGCGAGAAGCTCGACAACCCCGTCGTGCCGTAGATGAGCGAGAGCCCGATGGACGCCAGCGCGATCAGCAGGCCGAGCCGGAGCCCGGATGCGAACTGCTGCCAGGCCCGCTGCATGCTCACACCCGACGAGTCGGACGAGGTCGTCGCGCCCTTCTGGTCGGACAGCTGGAAGATCTGCCCGACGTTGGCGTTCAGCGTCGCCTGCACCTTCCGCTCGGCGTCCGCGGCGTTGGTCAGGTACTGCCCCTTCGGCAGGGTGCCCTGGTCGACGCTCACCGTGTACTCGCCAGCGGTCTCGACCTTGACGGACCAGCGGCCGTCGGCGTTGGTCGTAGCCGTCTGGTCGAAGCCGCTCGGGCCGGTCACGTCGACGTCGACGCCCTCGGCCGGATCACGCTCGGAGTCGGTGATCGTGCCCTGGATGCACCCGTTGTCGGGGCTGACGGTGCACGCCTGGCTGGTGGCCGGAGCCGACGTGGCACTGAAGGCCGGCAGGGTGACCGCCCAGTCGATCAGGAAGGTCGCCAGGAACGCGGCCACGAGCACGGCCGCGAGGACCGGTCGTCGTCGTGTCTGGCGGAGGCGGAACAGGCGCGGCTGCGCCCGTCCCGGAGGAGTGATGGATCCCACGGAAGAGCCTCTCGTTCGGATGACGAGGAACCTATGGGGATTTTGTGACACCCGTGTTTCCAACACGTTCCCTGTGTGATTCGTACCCGAACTGTGACGTTGTGGAGGAATGCTCCGAGGCGGGCGCGATCCGTGCCTCCAGGCGGAATGCGGCGACAGCCGCTCGCGTTACCATGTCCTATCCGGAACCCGTCGTCGTGTTCCCGGTGTCTCGACACTTCACTCGCCCACGAAGGGGACCCATGGACCAGCCGGATCCGTTCGGATTCATCGGACTCACGTACGACGACGTCATGCTCCTGCCCGGGCACACCGACGTCATCCCGAGCGAGGCGTCCACCGCGTCCCGGCTCACCAAGCGGATCTCCGTCAACGTCCCGCTGCTCTCCGCTGCGATGGACACCGTCACCGAAGCCCGCATGGCGATCGCCATGGCGCGCCAGGGCGGCATCGGGATCCTGCACCGCAACCTGTCCATCGAGGACCAGGCTGCCTACGTCGACAAGGTCAAGCGCTCCGAGTCGGGCATGATCACCAACCCGGTGACCACCACCCCGGACGCCACCGTGGCCGAGGTCGACGCGCTCTGCGGCCAGTTCCGTGTCTCCGGCCTGCCGGTCGTCGAGCAGGACGGCACCCTCGTCGGCATCATCACGAACCGCGACATGCGCTTCGTGGCCACGTTCGAGCAGGCCACCACGTACGTGCGCGACGTCATGACGAAGACGCCGCTGATCACCGCGCTCGAGGGCATCGACCCCGAAGAGGCGATCGCCATCTTCGCCCAGCACAAGATCGAGAAGCTGCCGCTGGTCGACGCCGAGGGCAAGCTCCGCGGCCTCATCACCGTCAAGGACTTCGACAAGAGCGAGCAGTACCCGGACGCCACCAAGGACGACGAGGGCCGGCTCCGCGTCGGTGCCGCGATCGGCTTCTTCGGCGACGCCTGGCAGCGCGCCGAGGCCCTGCGTGACGCCGGCGTCGACGTGCTCGTCGTCGACACCGCCAACGGCGAGAGCGAAGGCGTGCTCGACATGGTCCGCCGCCTCAAGGCCGACCCGACGTTCGACGCGATCGACGTCATCGGCGGCAACGTCGCCACCCGCGCGGGCGCCCAGGCGCTCATCGACGCCGGTGTCGACGCCGTCAAGGTCGGTGTCGGCCCGGGCTCGATCTGCACCACGCGCGTCGTCGCCGGTGTGGGCGTGCCGCAGGTGACGGCCGTGTACGAGGCGTCCCTCGCCGCACGTGAAGCCGGTGTGCCGATCATCGCCGACGGTGGCCTGCAGTACTCGGGCGACATCGCGAAGGCCCTGGTCGCCGGTGCCGACACCGTCATGCTCGGATCACTGCTGGCCGGCACCGACGAGTCCCCCGGTGACCTGGTGTTCGTGGGCGGCAAGCAGTTCAAGGCCTACCGCGGCATGGGGTCCCTCGGGGCCCTGCAGACCCGCGGCAAGAAGACCTCGTACTCGAAGGACCGCTACTTCCAGGCGGACGTGCCGAACGACGACAAGCTCATCCCCGAGGGCATCGAGGGCCAGGTGCCCTACCGCGGCTCGGTCGGCAACGTGGTCTACCAGCTCACCGGTGGGCTGCGGCAGTCGATGTTCTACGTCGGCGGTCGCACGATCCCCGAGCTGAAGGCCCGTGGCAAGTTCGTCCGCATCACCGCGGCGGGGCTCAAGGAGTCCCACCCGCACGACGTCCAGATGGTCGTCGAGGCGCCGAACTACCGCAGCTAGCCCGCGGGCCGGGCCGGTTCTGGTCCGCAAGACGCCGTCGTGTCGTTGAGACGCCGCCGAATCCGGCGGCGTCTCAACGCTTTCCGGGCGTGGTTCGGAGACGACGGCGTCTTGCGACTCCTCCACAGGCGGCAACGGCCTGGAGGC
Organism: Curtobacterium sp. MCBA15_007; assembly: GCF_001864905.1. Lineage (NCBI taxonomy): Bacteria > Bacillati > Actinomycetota > Actinomycetes > Micrococcales > Microbacteriaceae > Curtobacterium > Curtobacterium sp. MCBA15_007. The sequence continues at coordinate 478,205 of NZ_MJGM01000001.1, read as the reverse complement.
TCTCCACCGGTCCGGTGTGCGAGTCGCCTCGCGCCGTGGTCGCGTTCCATGCTGCGGGGATGAACGCGCTCGCCCGGACAGCACTGGTCCGTGTCCCGTCGGCCCTGCACGAGCCGGTACGCCTGTTCCACGGCGCCGCCGTCGAACGTCCGGAGTGGGAGGCGCTCTCACCCCTGGAACGCCGGCGACTGTTCGTCCGCGCACGGTACGGGTCTCTGCAGTCCGAGTGCGTCGTCTCGGGGACCTCGGCCGCGGCGCTCTGGGGCTTGCCTGACTTCGACGCGACCGACTGGCGGCTGCACGTGATCGACGTCCGGCTCGACAAGACGCACACCGGTCGAGGCGTCGTCCGTCACGCTGGGCGGATCCGGAACGGCGAACGCGTCGTGGTCGACGGGATCCCGACGACCTCGCTCGACCGGACCGTGCTCGACATCGCGCGTCGACAGTCGTTCACCCACGCCGTCGTCGTGCTCGACCACGTGCTCCGGTCTGCCCTGGTCGGCCGCGAAGGGCTCGTCGCCGCACTCGACGCGCTCGGACCACCCGGGCGCCTGCGCGGATGCCGACAGGCTGCCGCCGCGATCGACTTCGCCGATGCCCGTGCCGAATCGCCCGGCGAGTCGATCAGCCGCGTCACCGCCGGTGACCTCGGGGGTCCTGCTCCGGAGCTGCAGCGCGAGTTCGAGACACCGCTCGGCAGGTTCAGGACGGACTTCTGGTGGCCCGACGCCGGGGTGATCGGGGAGTTCGACGGTCGCTTGAAGTACGACGACCCTCGAGCGCTGTGGGACGAGAAGAACCGTGAGGACGCGCTCCGACGGGATCCCGAGGTGCGCGGGTTCGCGCGGTGGACGATGCGGGAGGCTGCGGATGCACGAGCGCTGGCTGCGGTGCTGTCGGCTGCCGGGCTCCCCTTGTTCCGCGCAGCACCGATCAGCGCACGTCGCCAGCCGGGCTCGTGAGCAGCGGCTGGCGGGCAGCGCGAGACGCCGTCGTGTGGGTTGGGCGCCGCCGAGTCCCCGAGACGCCGCCGAATCCGGCGGCGTCTCGCGAGCACCGCGGCGTCGGAGCAGCACGACGGCGTCTTCACCCCCGTCTCCCCCCGTCCCCCGCAGCTGCGTTCCCCGGCGGTAGTGTCGCGGCATGGTCAGCGCTGTCTCCCACACCACGATCGACTCCCGCGATGCCTACGCCCAGTCCGAGTGGTGGAAGCAGGTGCTCGGGTACGTGGACCTGCCCGACGACCCGAACGCTCCGGGGCACGAGGAGTGCGAGATCACAGCACCCGATCGATCGCACACGGTGCTGTTCCTCCAGGTGCCCGAGACGAAGGCCGTGAAGAACCGGATCCACTTCGACCTGCGCCCCACCGACCGCACCCGCGACGAGGAGATCGAGCGGCTCCGCGGCATCGGTGCCGTGGAGCTCGCCGACCTGCGCCACCCGGACGGCGGATGGGTGGTCTTCGCCGACCCGGAGGGCAACGAGTTCTGCGTCCTGCGGTCCCAGGCCGAACTCGACGAGGAAGCCGGACAGCAGAGCTGACCGGGCCAGCACGGCTGACCGGGACAGCACGGCTGACCGGCCCGCCGTCCACCGGCGCGCCCCCGGGCCTCCCGAACACCCTGCCGGACCATCCGCCTGGCGCAGGTCAGGGCACCACGCCGGCACCGCAGCTCCTGCACGGATGCCTGTCCCCACGCACAGGAACGTCACGGCTCGGTAACGAAACACCTTTGCGTACCGCCCCGTCACACGGGCGAAACACATGGACCCTACGTTTCTCGACATCCAGTGGAGGCGTCGCATTCACCCGAAGCGGCACAGCCTCCGCGCAGAGAAAGGGCTCCACGGATGATCAGAACCACCCGTGCCACCGCGGCACTGGCGTTGGCGGGCGCAGCAGCCGTCCTCCTCGCCGCGTGTTCCACCACCGGCAGTGCTTCCCCCTCGAGCTCGGCGTCGAGCGATGCGAAGAAGGATCCCGCCGCCAGCTGCAAGGCCCCCGACACCCCTGGCACGGACGCGCTGAAGATCGGCACGATCCTGCCCCTGACCGGTTCGCTGGCCTACCTGAACCCGCCGGCCGAGTCCGGTGTCGGCCTGGCCGTCAAGGACATCAACGCCGCGGGCGGTGTCCTCGACAAGGACGTCACGATCGACCCGGCGACCGACTCCGGTGACAGCAACGACATGACCGTGTCGAGCTCCGCGGCGACGAAGCTCGTCAACGCGAAGGTCCCGGTCGCGATCGGCGCCGAGTCCTCGTCCGTCACGCTGAACGTCATCGACCAGCTGACCAGCAACTGCATCGTCGAGATCTCGCCGGCGAACACGGCGAGCGACCTCTCCGGGTACTCGTCGTACTACTACCGGACCGCACCGCCGGACTCGGTGCAGGGTTCCGCGCTCGGTCAGCTCGTGACCGGTGACGGCAACGCGAAGGTCGCCTTCCTGGTCTTCAACGACACGTACGGCACCGGCCTCCGCAACTCCGTGCAGGCCGCGGTCGAGGCTTCGGGCGGCCAGGTCGTCTACGGCGGCAAGGGCGAGGGCCAGGAGTTCCCGCCCGGCCAGACCACGTTCTCGTCCGAGGTGACCGCGGCACTGGCCCAGAAGCCCGACGCGATCGTCGTCCTGGCCTTCGACGAGACGAAGTCGATCATCCCGGAGCTCGTCTCGCAGGGGAACGACGCGAAGATCTACATGTCCGACGGCAACACGGCGGACTACTCGAAGGACTTCGACAAGGGCACCCTGAGCGGCGCCCAGGGCACCATCCCCGGTGCCTCGCCGAAGGACGACTTCAAGAAGCAGCTCGCCGCGTTCTACAAGGACTCGTCGGGCAAGACGCTCGCCGACTACTCGTACGCGGCCGAGTCGTACGACGCCACGGTCCTCGCCGCCCTCGCTGCGGTGAAGGGCAAGGGCACCGACTCCGGCACGATCCAGGCCAACATGGCTGCGGTGTCGGGAGCTGACGGCGGCACGGAGTGTGCGACGTTCAAGGAGTGCAAGACGCTCCTGGACGACGGCAAGGACATCCACTACACCGGCCCGTCCGGCATCGGTCCGTTCGACGACAACAACGACCCGTCGAGCGCCTACATCGGCATCTACAAGTTCGACGGCGACAACAAGCCCGTCTACCAGAGCGCCATCCAGGGTGCGGTGAAGAAGTAGGGTTCAGCCCAGCACCGCTCGCGAAAGCGACAGGCCCCC
>NZ_MJGM01000001.1:462283-474346 GCF_001864905.1 Curtobacterium sp. MCBA15_007 | reverse complement strand
GGGGGCCTGTCGCTTTCGCGGTGGCAACCGGGACGAGCGACACGATGTGTCGCCTCCACACGACAGGACCGACGGGCGGCCTGGAGGCCCGTGGGGACCGGGTCAGACCGGCTCGGCCGGGGTGGGTGCGAGCGCCCGGCGGCGGGACGCGCGTGCGGCGGCGAACGAGTCCGCCGTCAGCACCACGAGCGCGAGCCACACGATGCCGAAGCCGAACCAGCGCCCGGCCGACATCTCCTCGTGCTGCACCAGGACCCCGACGAGCAGCTGCATCACCGGTGCCAGGTACTGGGTCAGGCCCAGGGTCGACAGACTCACCCGGCGCGCCGACGAGGCGAAGAGCAGCAGCGGCACCGCGGTCGCCGGCCCGGTCAGCACGGTGATGACAGCGTGCCCCCAGCCCTCGCTCGTGAACGTCACGCCGCCGCCGAGCCCGGTCACACCGAGCACCACCAGCGCCACGACCGCGATCGGCAGCAGCCACACGGTCTCGATCGTCAGGCCGCTCAGCGCGTCCACGGTGCCGCCGACGCGCTTCTTCACCAGGCCGTACAGGCCGAACGAGAACGCCAGGGCCAGTGAGATCCACGGCATCTGCCCGTAGCCGATCGCGATGACCACGACCGCCACGACGCTCAACCCGACCGCGGCCCACTGCGCCGGACGCAGGCGTTCGCGCAGGACCACGACGCCGAGGGCGATCGTGACGAGCGGGTTGATGAAGTACCCGAGCGCGGCCTCGACCGTGTGACCGGTCGTCGTCGCGAGGACGTAGACGGTCCAGTTCACCAGGATCAGGACGGCGGCGAGCCCCATCACGAGCATCACGCGGCGCTGGGCCATCAGGGTGCGGGTGCGGAGCCACGACCGGGTGACCGCGATCGCCACCGCGCAGAACACCAGACCGAAGACGATCCGCCACGACACGATCTCGAACGCCGCCGCGGGGGCCATGGCCGCGAAGAGCAGGGGCATCAGCCCCCAGAGCCCGTAGGCCACGACGGCCTGCACCACGCCGACGGATGCCTCGCTGCGGACGGGTCGCGCCGGACTCGGTTCACTCACGGAACCATCCTAGGAACGACCGCCGACCCCGGGACGTGCACCGGGCCTCCAGGCGGGCTGCAAGCGGGCTGATCAGGACCGGAGCGCCCTGCAGACCGGCCCCGGACACACGAACGCCCCGTCGGCCCGAAGGCCGGACGGGGCGTCCGTCATGCGTACTGGACTCAGTGGACGATGACCGCGAGGACGTCGCGGGCCGACAGGACCAGCAGGTCCTCGCCCGAGTACTTGACCTCGGTTCCGCCGTACTTGGAGTAGATGACCTTGTCACCCACGGCGACGTCGAGCGGGACGCGGTTGCCGTTGTCGTCGATGCGACCCGGACCCACGGCGACGACCTCGCCCTCCTGGGGCTTCTCCTTCGCGGTGTCGGGGATGACCAGACCGGAAGCGGTGGTCTGCTCCGCCTCGACCTGGCGGATGACGATGCGATCCTCGAGCGGCTTGATGCTGACGGCCACGGTGACCTCTTCTTTCTCGGTACGGACTCGGTACAGATGAAAACCGGTTGGCACTTCGCACAGGAGAGTGCCAACGCCAACTCTAGGGGGCCACTGGCACTCGGTCAATCCGAGTGCCAGCACACCCGGAGAACACGCAGCACCTGCGAGGATCGACGCATGGACGCCGCCGAACTCACCGCACTGCTGACCCCGGACGGGATGGCCCTGCTCGACCGTACCCCCGGTGTCTCCGACGGCGGCGAGATCGTCCGCGTGGTGTCCCGGCTGCGCGCCGAGGGCCACGACCCACGGCTCGTCGCAGCCGTGCTGACCCAGGCGAAGCTCCGGCTCAAGGCCCGCGGCAAGTTCGGTGACTTCGCGTCCCGGATGCTCTTCACCGAGGCCGGTCTCGAGCAGGCCACCCGACTGCAGGTCGCGGCCCAGCACGCCGGACGCTTCGCCGCCGCGGGGCTCACCCGGGTCGCCGATCTCGGCTGCGGCATCGGCGGGGACGCCATGGCGATGGCGGCGCTCGACCTGGACGTCACCGCCGTCGACCGCGACGAGGTCACGGCTGCCGTCGCGACCCACAACCTGGCCCTCTGGCCGAACGCGCGGGTGGAGCTCGGCGACGCCGAGTCCTTCGACCTGTCTTCGGTGGACGGCGCGTGGATGGACCCCGCACGACGCACCTCCGGCCACTCCGACACCCGCCGACTCGCCGACCCGGACGACTGGTCCCCCTCGCTCGACACGGTGTTCGCTGCAGCGACGACGACGCCGACCGGCGTGAAGCTCGGACCCGGCATCGACCGCGACCTGATCCCGGACGCCGCTGAGGCCCAGTGGACCTCCGTCGACCGCGAGGTCGTCGAGCTCGCCCTGTGGTTCGGCCCCCTCGCACGGCCCGGCATCCGCCGCGCGGCCACCGTCATCGGCAGCCACGGCATCGCCGAGATGACCGGAGCGGCAGACGCCGACGACGCCGAGGTCGGACCGCTCGGCGCCTACCTGTACGAGCCGGACGGCGCCGTGATCCGCGCGCGACTGATCGGCGACCTGGCGAGGGGCCTCGACGGGCACATGCTGTCCGACGGCATCGCCTACGTCACGTCCGACCGGGCCGTCACGACACCCTTCGCGCAGGGGTTCCGGGTGCTCGACACGATGCCGCTCGACGTCAAGCGACTGGCCGCGCGGCTCGCCGCCGACGGCATCGGCACCGTCGAGATCAAGAAGCGCGGCGTCGACGTCGACCCGGCGCAGTTCCGCAAACGGCTGCGGTTGCGCGGATCGGGTCGCGTCACACTCGTGCTCACCCGCCTGGAGGGACGCCACACGGCGATCCTGTGCGAGCGGCTCACCGACACGGTCGGCTGACGGCCGGGGGCCGCTCGCGGCCTCCGTCGCCCTGCGGCGACGTCAGCTGACGAAGGCCCCGGTGTTCGAGCTGTAGTCGGAGTAGTCCGAGTAGTTCGACGAGTTCGCGATCGAGATCCACACCAGGGCGACGATCAGGATGAACAGGCCCGTGAGGACCCAGCCACCGATGATGCCGGCGAGCGCCAGGCCACGGCCGCCCTCGCCGCTCTGCTTGATCTTGCCGAGGGCGATGTGGCCCATGATCGCGCCGGCCGGGCTCGTCAGGATGATGATCGGCCAGATGATGACGCCGCCGAACGCGAAGACGATCGACAGGATCGACAGGACGTTCGTCTTCGGGCGCTGCGCGTAGGGCTGGTACGAGTACGGGTTGGCCGCGTACGGCTGCTGCTGCTGCGCGTACGGGTTCTGCTGCTGACCGTAGGGGTTCTGCGGTGCGCCGTACGCCTGCTGCGGCGGCTGCTGCTGCTGCTGCTGATGCGGGGCCGCGTACGGGTTCTGCTGCTGACCGTACTGATTCGGCTGCGGCTGCGGCTGCTGCGGCGGCTGGCGTACGGGTTCTGCTGCTGCGGCGGCTGGCCGTACGGGTTCTGCTGCTGGCCGTGCGGGTTCTGGGGCGCTTCCGGAGCCGACGGGGCCTGCGGCGCGTCAGGTGCTTGCGGGGCGTCCGGGGCGGGTGCACCGTCGGGCTGTCCGTTCGCCGCGCCGTTCGGCGTCTCGCCCGGCTTCGGCCACTCGTTCTGATCGGACACCGTCCACCCCTCTCGGGCGTCCGGTCTCTCCGACGCCCGTGTGAATCCTCCCACAGGCTCCCCCAGAAGGACCGGGGCCGAACTGGTCAGACCTGGACGGTCGTCACCGGCAGGGTCGAGTCCGCCGCGATGCCGAGGTCGCTCGGCGCGTGCCCCTCGGCCACGAGTCGGGCGCCGACGGCGGCGATCATGGCGCCGTTGTCCGTGCACAGGTCGAACGGCGGGATCCGCAGCCGCACGCCCACGGCCGCGCAGCGTTCCTCGGCGACCTGCCGCAACCGGGCGTTCGCGACGACGCCGCCACCGAGTAGCAGCCGGTCGACACCGGTTTCGCGGCAGGCGTTCAGGGCCTTGGTGAGCAGGACGTCGACGACGGCCTCGCGGAAGCTCGCGGCGACGTCGGCCACCGGCACCTCTCGGCCCTCGTCGCGGCAGCGTTCGACCCAGCGTGCCACCGCGGTCTTCAGCCCCGAGAACGAGAAGTCGTACCGGTGTGCGGCCATGTCCTTCGGCAGCGTCAGCCCGCGGGGGAACCGGATCGCCGTCGGGTCGCCCTCGGCCGCGGCCCGGTCGATCTGCGGGCCGCCGGGGTAGGGCAGTCCGAGCAGCCGCGCGACCTTGTCGAACGCCTCGCCCGCCGCGTCGTCGATCGTCTCGCCGAGCAGTTCGACGTCACCGACCAGGTCCCGCACCAGCAGCAGCGACGTGTGCCCACCTGAGACGAGCAGCGCGATCGTCGGCAGCTCGATCTCGCTGCCGTCCTCGCGCAGCACGTCGGCACCGACGTGCCCGACCAGGTGGTTGACGCCGTACAGCGGCTTGCCCGTGGCCACGGCGAGCGCCTTCGCTGCCCCCACCCCGACCATGAGCGCCCCAGCCAGACCCGGCCCGGCGGTCACTGCGACGGCGTCGAGCTCGTCGAGGGTGACGCCGGCACGGTCGAGTGCCTCGTGCAGCGTCGGGGTCATCGCCTCCAGGTGGGCCCGTGCGGCGACCTCGGGCACGACCCCGCCGTAGCGCGCGTGCTCGTCCATGCTCGAGGCGATCACGTTCGCCAGCAGGGTGTTCCCCCGCACGATCCCCACGCCCGTCTCGTCGCAGCTCGTCTCGATGCCGAGCACCAGTGGTTCAGTCGCGCTCACCGAGGGCCTCCTGTCCGATGGGTCCGACGTCCGACGACGGTTCCGCGTCCGGGCCGGGCAGCTCCGCCCGCATCACCCACGCGTCGACGCCGTCCGGTTGGTAGTAGCGGGGCCGGGTCACGATGTGCTCGAACCCGAACGCCGTGTACATCGCCTGCGCCACGGGATTGTCCGCCCGCACCTCGAGGAACACCTCACGCACACCGCGGCGCCGCGCCTCGTCGAGCAGTTCCGTGAACAGGACCCGTCCGAGCCCCTTGCCGCGCTGATCGGCGGCGACCGCGATGGTCTGCACGTCGGCCACCGGGTTGCCCGCCAGGGACGAGAGTCCTGCGTACCCGACGACCATCGGCGCTGCGGTGTCGTCGACGGTCTCGATCACGACGTAGTACCCGTGCGGTGAGTACAGCTCGCCCGACATCTGCGACGCCGACCAGGCGTCCGTCGGGAACGAGACGTGCTCGAGCCACATGATGTCGTCGAGGTCCTGCGGGTGGGCTCGGCGCAGGCGGAGCGCGTCCGGCAGGGTCACTGCTTCACCCGTTTCGGCGCACCGGGCACCGTGACGTCGGGGTCGCGCAGGTACAGGGGGGTGTCCTGGTCGAACGCCGCGCCGGACGCGAGTCGGCCCGCGGCGAGCGCGCCGAGCCTCCAGGCCGGGATGGACGTGACGGTCACGCGGTCCCAGTCCACCGCTGCGGGCCGGGAGGCGCGGATCGCGTCGTCGAGATCGGCGGGCTTGGCGAGTCCGGGGCCGGCCACGCGGACGCCGTCGGCGTCGTAGGCGCTCCAGTAGACCTCGCGGCGGCGGGCGTCCGTGAGGACGACGAAGGGGCCGGCGAGGCCGGCGACGCGCTGGTCGAGGGCGACGGCGTCGTGGCTGACGAGCGGCAGGACGGGGACGCCGCGGGCTGCCGCGAAGGTGCGGGCGGCGGCGATGCCGACGCGCAGGCCGGTGAAGGGGCCCGGGCCCATGCCGGCGACGACACCGGTGACGTCGGCGCCGGTGATGCCCGCCTCGGCGAGGGTGTCGGCCAGGAACGGGCCGATCACCTCGGCGTGCCGGCGGCTGTCCTCGGTGTCGCGGGTCGCGAGGGCCTGGCCGGTGGCCGGGTCGACGACGGCGACGGAGGTCCCGGCGGAGGTGTCGATCGCGAGCAGCACCCGTCCATCGTAGGCGGCGGTCAGCGCACCGGCAGTCCCAGGGACCACGCGACCTCGTGCTCCAGCTGCCCCGTCCGGCGGAACAGGCGGACCTGGTGGGTGTCCGGCAGCGCGGCAGCCAGGGCCTGTCGGTCCGCGGGTGCGAAGCCGAGCGACTGCCAGAACGGACCGGAGCGACGGGAGAACAGCCACGCACGCCGGGCGCCGGCCTCGGTGGCCCGGTCGATCGCGAACCGTGCGAGGCGGGTGCCGGCTCCGGACCCGCGGTGCTGCGGAGCGACGGCCACGCTGCGGACGAGGACGTGCACGCCGTCCGCGCTCGACTCGAAGCCGGTGCTGCCGATCACGCTGCCGTCGTCGGCGCGGTCGGTCCAGAGCCGCACGGTCGGGACGTCGAGCCCGGCCAGGGTCAGGTCGGCCTCGACGAGGAACGCCCGGAGCGCCTCGACGTCGTCCGCGGTGACGGGCCGCAGGGTCAGAGGACCACGCCCTGCCAGCGCGGACCGGAGGCGGTGACGACGACCCGGCGGGGCTCGTCGGGGACGTCGTCCGGGTCCGTGTCGTCGGGAGCTGCGGGTCCGGCGTCGGCACCGGTCGCCCGCGTGATCTCGACGTCGAGCAGGCTGTCGCTGACGCCGTCGACCATCCCGCGGCCCCACTCGACCACCACGATCGCGGCGTCCCAGTCGAGGTCGAGGTCGTCGAGCTCGACCGGGTCGGACAGGCGGTAGGCGTCCACGTGCACCAGGTCCGGCCCGGCGGTGGTCGGGTGTGTCCGGGCGAGGACGAAGGTCGGGCTGGACACCTGTCCACGCGCACCGAGTGCTGCGCCGAGCCCACGGGTCAGGGTCGTCTTGCCGGCGCCGAGGGGGCCGGTCAGCACGACGAGGTCTCCGGCGCGCAGCACCCGGGCCAACCGGGCACCGAGCTCCCCCATCGCCTCGGTGCCGTCGACGGTGGTGTCGAGCAGGACGTGGGACGACCCGGTCACGGCCGCTCGCCCCGCAGGTACTCCCCGACGCGTCCCTCGATGTCGTGACCCTCGTAGGACCGGGGCACACGGCTGCCGATCCGGCAGACGATCTCTTCACCGATGGTCTCGAGCGCCGCGCCCCACTCGAGCACGGTCATCTCGTCGTGCTCGCCGGTGCCGAAGAGGACGACGGTGTCACCGGTCCGCACGTCGTCGTCGCCGACGTCCACCAGGAACTGGTCCATCGCGACGCGGCCGGCGATCGGGTAGCGCTTGCCGCCGATCGCGACCTCGATGCGGCCCTGCGCCAGTCGCGGGACCCCGTCGGCGTACCCGACGGGCACGAGCGCCAGGGTCGTCTCGGTCGCGGTGCGGTACGTGTAGTCGTACGAGACGCCGGTGTGGACGGGGACACGCTTCGTCTTCGCCACCGACGCGGTCAGGGTCATCACCGGCTCGAGCCCGAGGTCTGCTGCCGAGACCCCGTCGGCCCCGGGGATGCCGAACAGGTTCGCACCCATCCGGACCATGTCCTTGCGGAACTCCTTGCGTTCCAGCCCCGCGAGCGACGCGGCGACGTGCTCCGTCGGGACGTCGAGCCCCAGGTCCTCGGCGATCTCGATCGCGGCGTCGAACACGGCGACCGCGGCGCTGTCCTCGTGGTCGGACGACTCGGCCAGGTGCGTGTAGGCGGCGACGACCTCGAGGCGGCCGTTCCGCTGGGCGTCCCGCGCGGCCTCGACGAGGGCCGGCCAGTCTGCGGGGACCGCGCCGTCGCGGTGCAGTCCGGAGTCGACGCCCAGGTGGACCCGGGCGGGGCGCTGGTCGACGGCGTCGACGATGCGCTGCAGTTCGGCGACGTTCGAGACACCGAGGTCGACGGCCGAGTCGATGGCGTCACGGAAGTCCAGGTCGGGGTCGTGCTGCCAGGTGAACAGGTGGACGTCCTCGCCCACCCCGATCGACCGCAGGCGCAGGGCGGCGGGGACCGTCAGTACACCGATCCAACGGATGCCGGCGTCGACTGCGGCGAGCGCGATCGGTTCGAGGCCGTGCCCGTACGCGTCGGCCTTCATGATCGCCATGACCTCGACCGGGTCCATCCACTCGCGGACACGCTCGAGGTTGGCTCGGTACGCGTCGAGGTCGATGCGTGCCTGACGCAGCGGTGCGGAGCTCACGTGGTCCTCCGTTCCACGCTGCGGCCGATCCGGGCGACCACCTCGTAGTTGATCGTGCCGACGGCGTCGGCCCAGTCCTCGACGGCGGGGTCGCCGTTCGCGGGGTCGCCCCACAGCACGGCCTCGTCGCCGACCTGCACGTCCGCGTCGCCGACGTCGACGTGCATGGCGTTCATCGCGACGCGTCCGACCACCGGGAACGTGCGGTCCCCGATGCGCACCGAGACCCGGTTGCCGAAGTCGCGGTCGAAGCCGTCCGCGTAGCCCAGGCCGATCACAGCGAGGCGGGTGTCGGTCTCGGCGCGCCAGGTGTACCCGTACGAGACGCCGTCACCCGCGGCGACCGGCACGGTGCGGAGCACGGCGGCGGTGACCCGCATCGCCGGTCGCAGCCCCAGGTCGGCCGAGGTGCGGCCGTCGAAGGGGCTCAGTCCGTACAGGGCGAGTCCGACGCGGGACAGGTCGTGGCGGGTCTCCGGCACGGCGATGCTCGCGGCACTCGCGGCGAGGTGCACCACGTCCGGCACGATGCCGTTCGCGGCGAGACCGTCCAGCGCACGCTGCAGTGCGGCGTCCTGGTCGAGGTCGTCGGTGCGCGAGGCGTTCGACAGGTGGGACATGAGCCCCTCGACCCGGGTGCGGTTGCCGCCGCGGGCCAGGGCACCGGCGGTCGCGAAGAGCTCGGCCCACTCGGACTCGACGGCCCCGTTGCGGCTCAGGCCCGTGTCGACGCACAGGTGCACGGCACGGACGTCGGAGTCGGCGGCGGCGGACAGCTGCTCGACGCTCGACACCGCCGGCGTGACGTCGAACTGCGCGGCGCGACGGAAGTCCTCGTCGGGGGCGTGCAGCCACGTGAGGATCCGGACCCCCTCGTCGATGCCGCCCTGCCGGAGCGCGACGGCCTCGTCGATGTCGGCGACCCCGAGCCACTCGGCGCCCGCGTCGACGAAGGCCTGCGCGGCGTCGAGGGCCCCGTGGCCGTAGGCGTTCGCCTTGACGACCGCGATCACACCAGCCGGGGCGACCCGGTCGGCGATCGTCGCGTAGTTCTCGATCAGGGCTCCGCGATCGATCGTGATGCCGGTGAACGCACTCACCGGGCCGTTCCTTCCAGGACCACGTCTGTTCCTTCCAGGACCACGAACGCGGTCGCGATCCCTCCATCATGCGAGAGCGACAGGTGCACGCTCGTCACGCCACGCGCATCCGCGACCCGGCGCGCACCCTGGCGCAGGGTGAGCGAGGGGTTCCGCTGGTCGTCGGACACGACCTCGAGGTCCTGCCAGCTGAGCCCGGCACTCGACCCGAAGGCCTTGATCAGTGCTTCCTTGGCGGCGAACCGTGCCGCCAAGGACGCGATCGGACGGGGTTCGCCGTCACGGACCTGCTCGGACGGCGTGAACAACCGCGCCCGCATCGCCGGTGTGCGTTCCAGCACCCGTTCGAACCGCTCCAGGTCGACCACGTCGACCCCGATCCCGATGATCACCGTCTCGACTACTCGACGGTGACCGACTTCGCCAGGTTGCGTGGCTGGTCGACGTCGAGGCCCTTGGCCGCGGCGAGCTCCATGCCGAACATGTGCAGCGGGGCCACGGCGAGCAGCGGCTCGAACAGCGGGGTCGCGAGCGGGATCCGCAGGACCTCGTCGGCGAAGGGCAGCACCGCGGCGTCGCCTTCTTCCGCGATGGCGATGACCCGGGCACCGCGGGCACGGATCTCCTGGATGTTCGAGACGACCTTCGGGTGCAGCGATCGCGGGTCGCGGGGCGACGGCACGATGACGAAGACGATCTGGCCCGGCTCGATCAGCGCGATCGGACCGTGCTTGAGCTCGCCGGCGGCGAAGCCCTCGGCGTGGATGTACGCGAGTTCCTTCAGCTTCAGCGCACCTTCGAGCGCGATCGGGTAGCCGACGTGGCGACCGAGGAACAGCACGCTCCGGGTGTCCGCCATCCAGCGGGCCAGGTCCTTGATGCCGGCGGCGTCCTCGATGGTCTGCTGCAGCTTCGGTGCGAGCCCCTCGAGCTCGGCCACCTGCTCGGCGATCTGCTCGGTGGTGAGCGTGCCGCGCAGCGTCGCCAGGTGCAGCCCGAGCAGGTACAGCGCGACGCCCTGGGCGATGAACGCCTTGGTGGACGCGACGGCGACCTCGGGTCCGGCGTGCGTGTAGATCACGGCGTCGGACTCACGCGGGATCGTGGCGCCCTGGGTGTTGCAGATCGACAGGACCTGGGCGCCCTGTTCGCGGGCGTACTTGACGGCCATGAGCGTGTCCATGGTCTCGCCGGACTGGCTGATCGAGACGACCAGGGTGCGTTCGTTCAGCACCGGGTCGCGGTAGCGGAACTCGTGGGCGAGCTCGACCTCGACCGGGATGCGGGCCCACTGCTCGATGGCGTACTTGCCCAGGATGCCGGCGTAGGCGGCGGTACCGCAGGCGATCACGATGACCCGGTCGACGGTCGCCAGGCGCTCGGCGATCGGGTCGAGGTCGGTCAGGGTGACGGCGCCGTCGTGGACGCGGCCGAGGATCGTCTTGGCGACGGCCTCGGGCTCCTCGCTGATCTCCTTCGCCATGAACGAGGACCAGCCGCCCTTGTCGGCGGCGGAGGCGTCCCAGTTGACCTCGAACTCGGTCGGCGTGGCGGGGGTGCCGTCGAAGTGGATGACGTCGACGCCGTCGGGGCGGATCGTGGCGATCTCGTCCTGCCCGATCGACAGCGCGCGCTGCGTGTAGGCGACGAACGCGGCGACGTCCGAGCCCATGAAGTTCTCACCGTCGCCGAGCCCGACGACCAGGGGCGAGTTGCGACGGGCGCCGACGACGACACCGGGCTGGTCGGCGTGCACGACGAGGAGCGTGAAGGCGCCCTCGAGCCGCTGCACGGCCTGCTGCATGGCGGCGGTCAGGTCACCGGTGTCGCGGAAGGCCCGCCCGACCAGGTGCGCGGCGACCTCGGAGTCGGTCTCGCTGCGGAACTCGATGCCCTCGGCCTGCAGTTCGGCGCGGAGCTCGGAGAAGTTCTCGATGATGCCGTTGTGGATGAGGGCGAGCTTGTCGCCGTCGGCCAGGTGCGGGTGGGCGTTGCCGTCGGTCGGGCCGCCGTGGGTCGCCCAGCGGGTGTGCCCGATGCCGGTCGTGCCGTCCGGGATCGGCGACGACTCGAGTTCGTCGACCAGGGCCTGGAGCTTGCCGGCCTTCTTGGCCGACACGAGGTCTCCGGCTGGGTCGACCACGGCGATGCCCGCCGAGTCGTAGCCGCGGTACTCGAGGCGGCGGAGGCCACCGAGGAGGACGTCCTGGCTGCTGTTGCTGCCGACGTAGCCGACGATTCCACACATGGGACCGATCCTACGGTCTGCCTGGACGCCGACCCTGCGAAGTCCCGGGGGTGGGGATAACGTTTCGGCCATGGGACGCTTCGACGACATCGCCATCACCACGCTGCACGGCGAGGACACCACGTTCGGCGCCTACGCCGACAAGGCCGTACTGGTCGTGAACGTCGCCTCCCGGTGCGGCCTCGCCCCGCAGTACGAGCAGCTCGAGGCCCTGCAGAAGCAGTACGGCCCCCGCGGGTTCACGGTGCTGGGCTTCCCGAGCAACCAGTTCCTGCAGGAGCTCGGCTCGTCCGAGGCGATCGACGAGTACTGCTCCACCACGTGGGGCGTGACGTTCCCGATGTCCGAGAAGGTCAAGGTCAACGGCAAGAGCGCCCACCCGCTCTACCAGGCCCTCAAGGAGACCCCGGACGCCGACGGCAAGGCCGGTCGGGTGAGCTGGAACTTCGAGAAGTTCCTCGTCGCCCCCGACGGCACCGTCACGCGCTTCCGCCCCACCACGAAGCCGGACGCCCCCGAGGTCGTCGCCGCCATCGAGGCGGCCCTGCCCGCCTGACGCGTCGCGTCCTGCGGGCGCGCACCGAGCACTGGCCGGGAGGCCCGGGGCACGTG